>JAMOUL010000144.1 GCA_027062035.1 Candidatus Aminicenantota bacterium
TTTGGGCATACATCCTCCTTTGGTATATTAACATAACTGCTACGTATAAACAATTTATCTATATGATAAAGTCTTATATAATAAATGCTGAGATATCGAAATCATATAGGAGGCTTAATTTGAGTGCTAACATTGAACAAAAATTTGCTTACTGGCACGGAATACCCAGGGAAAAAATCCCATGGTATCCGGAAGTCGATAAGGAAAAATGCATTGGCTGCAAGCTGTGCTTTGTCACCTGCGGCAGAAATGTTTATGACTACGATATCAAGGAAAACAGACCCATTGTTGAGAATCCCTACCACTGCATGGTAGGATGTTCCACATGTGCAACCATATGTCCTTCTGGAGCAATCACTTTCCCGGATAAAGGGATGATTGAACAGGTAGAAAGGGAATTCAAAGTTCTAAGAATAATAAAGAAAAAGGCCATGGAAAAGAAAACGAAGATCGACCTTGAAAAGGCCCGAAAGAAGGCGCTTGAAACGTTGTCAAAGGCAAAAAGGAAGGTTTATTACGAGATAACAGGGCACATAGGTGAAAGGGAAATATTGTTAAAAATTTATGGATTCTTGAACGATAGACCCTGTGACATAATAGACATAAAAATGGTAACAGCTTCCCTTAAGGGTTGCTGGATGGAAAAAGCCCCTTCCATTATGAGCTTTAATCTTGTCTCCACAGAATACGAGGATGTAACTCCCTGTGCAGTGGGTATTGAAAGAATTCTGGAGGAAAACGAAATAGTCCTTGCGAAAAAGGAATAAAAAATCGAATCTAAATAGAATGCATATGAAAACATGGACAGGGTCAGAACTTAAACTTAAAATTGGATTGGATGAAGAAAAGAAACGTTCTTATTGAAATTTTCCTCGCCTACCTGGAGATAGGATTAACTGCTTATGGCTTCGCCATTCTCCCAAAATTAAAAAAGGTAATAACAAACCATGGATGGCTGAGCAAGGACGAACTTGATGAAGGTCTCGCCATGGTTCAATTATACCCGGGGCCAATAATGTTTAATCTGGCAACCTATGGGGCATACAGGGCAGGTGGAGTTATTGGGGCCTTTATAGGCACTCTCGCCTTTGTAACACCAACCTTTATACTGATGATGGTCCTCTCCTCCCTTTATTTTTCCGCAGGAAAAATCCTGTGGGTGGGGCAGATATTAATGGGTCTCAAAGCAATTGTGGTTGGGATCATTCTCCATGTAACTATTGAATTGGGGGAAAGAAGCATAAGGGGCATTCCTGAAGGAGCGATTTTCATCCTATCCTTTGTGGCACTACTTATCGGGGTAAATACTATTTTCATAGTTCTTGCAGCCTTCATTGCAGGGGCTCTTTTTATAAAGCGACCGAATAAACAGGAAGACCTGGTGGTTAAAACAACCACGCCCCAATCTCACTGGGGAGGAATAATCGGGGCAGGAGTGGTGGTTCTTGCAGGAGTCTTGATTTCCCTGACCCTTGTTCCTCCGATAAGGGCCATGGCGCTTTCCTTCTTTAAAATAGGTGCCCTTGCCTTTGGAAATGGGGTAACAATCCTTCCCCTGATCCAGGCGGACGCAGTCAATCATTATCACTGGTTAACCATGGGAGAATTTATGGACGGGATAGCCCTCGGACAGGTAACTCCTGGCCCCATCCTGATAACAGCTGCTTTTATTGGATATAAACTCGGCGGGGTATGGACAGCACTTCTTGCAACCTTCGCCATTTTTTCTCCCTCCTTTGTATTCACACTGATAATGAGTGAAATATACTCCAGAATAAAGCACATAAAGTACATAAAAGGGGCTCTCAGAGGTGTCCTTCCTGCCTTCGTGGGCCTTCTGGCTGTAATGGTGCTTGAAATGGGCAAGGTGGGGATTACAGGTTTTTCCACCCTGTTGCTTGCTGCTGCGGCTTTTATATCCATAAAGTATTTCAAACTGGACGTAATATGGATATTTCTTGGAGGGCTAATCCTATGGGCAGGGGCTATTTTTCTCGGAATGGTCCCCTGAAGTTTAACACCCTGCGCGCAGTTGGTTGTATGTTATAAATCAATATAGGAAATATCGAACATTTAGGGGCTGACCCCGGACAGTTGTCGTTTGACACTTCTACCTCATTACTCTATACTTACCATATAAAATTTAGGAGGAAAAAGTATGAAAACTAAAGTTTTTGTAGGGATGGGAATTATTATGCTTGCTGCCATTCTGGTGCTGGTTGGTTGCACCCAGAAAAAACAGGTTCCCCCACCCAGCAAAGAGTTCGGAGTTTCCAATGTTGTTTTCTGCTCCCAGGAACCGGCTGGATATATGAATTACAAAGAACAACCGAACGCAACATACAAGCCAGGCGACACTGTGTGGATTTATATGAACGTGGACAACATAAAATACAATCCCAACGAAGATGGTACCAATGAGGTATGGATTTCTGAATACCTGACACTAAAGGACCCGAACGGAAAGGTTCTTCTGGATCAGGAACTTCTGAATGATCATTCCAATCTACCCAAAAAGCTTGATCCCAATACTCTATTTCTGAGAAACAGAATTTTCACCACAAAGAACCTGGTGGAAGGAAAATATACGGTTTACATTACAGTTACCGACAAACTGGCT
>JAMOUL010000145.1 GCA_027062035.1 Candidatus Aminicenantota bacterium
TCGTAAAGGGACATAAAGAAAACCTCCGCTATCCCGAAGGCCGCTGCGAGAAGGATAATGAACCCAAAGGCCAGCATCATCTCGGAGAAGATTTCCATCTCATATTTGAGAAGAGGGTAAATCTCGTCCCAGCTCAGTACCTCAAACTGCTCTCCAAGAGATTTTTTTAGTTTACTTTTAACCCTGTCTATTTCCTTACTGTCTGTAAGTTTCACCACAATCTCATTTGCACCCCCACTATAACCCGCTATGGCACTCGCAGCACTATAGGGAATTATCACCACATACTTGTTTACATCCAGGGAGGGGGTATCGAAGATTCCGCAAACCCGAAAACCAAAGGAAGAAAGATCACCTGTAACATCGCTGGAAGTTATTACTACCTTATCTCCAACATCAACCTTTAAAAGCTCTGCAAGCTCCTTCCCCATAAGAATATCTCTCTTTTTCTCCGGAAATTTTCCCTTTATTATGTACCGGGCAAAATTGGTGATCTTCCTTTCATTTTCCAGAATACCACCTATGGCCTGAACCGGCCTTGTTTCCTCTGGCGAATTTATAATTCCACTCAGGTTTATTCTTTTGGTGGCTATGGCAACCTCTGGTCCTTTCAATCGTGCCAGAATCTGCTCTGGATTCCTGATAACCTTTTTAATATCCGGATCCTCAAGATAGCCCTTCACATGAATCTGTATATGACCTGTACCGGAGTTAATGACGTTGGTAATAACCTGACGAAGTGCTCCTTTCATAACGCTGTAGAAGAAGAAAAGGCCAAAAAATCCTATGGTTATGGAAACAACAAGAATTATGCTTCTGGTTTTGGATCGCCATAAATTTCGCCATGCAAGCTTAAAAATCATCTCTTCATCTCCTTCAGGTATCTCAGGGTAAATATCCTGTCAGGAATGGAAACATCAAATTTAATCCTCGTAACAATTATCTCCGTCCTCTCTCCTGGCTTCTTTTCTGGATAAAGTACCCAGCGAAATGGAAAATACCTTCTCCCGGTTTTCCTTACATCCGAATATTCTATCCTTCTTATCCTTTCCCCCTTCTCATCAAAGTAGGAAGCAATGGCCGGAAGGAAGGTTTTCTTTGAAACTTTCATTTCCACCCGTCCCCACACCACTGCTGCTTCTGGTTTCGGATGAAGAACCAGGTAATAAAACTCCTTATCCTCTGCCTTCAGTTCTGGATCATAGTCATTCACAATGGAATACTCCTTTACCAGATCATCGTTGGTAAAATGGGAACCCATCCAGCTCGCGCCCATCATAGAGGAAGGGATCTTTATTACCCGTTCGATCGCTGGAATGTAGTTCCATACGTTCTTTCCTATCTTTAATGTGGCAACTCCCCTCTCCTTTGCAGGGGAGGTAATAATAATGAGTGTCTTATCTTTCCCCTTTTCCCAGAACTTCATTTTAAGGGTCCTGCTCCATTCGGCCTTCACCACCTTCATTATCATCTCTCCCTTTGAAGACCGCCCTCTCATGGAAACTTCGACTTTCCTGACTATTTCTCTGGCACTCATTCCGTAAAGACTCATGCAGACCAATAAAATAGCAAAAAAAGGATAACGTCCTTTCATTTTTCACCTCTCAAATTTGCAAGAAAAAGTTTTTTAAAATCATTCTCTATCTCCTTCTCCCTCCCCTCGAGCAACCCCATGGTTTTTTGAAGGAAAAGACAATCAAGAGAGGCCACCACAAAGGTGGCAAAGGAAAAGGATGAAAGTGCCGGGGAAAAAACCCCTTCAACCTTTCCCTTTTCTATAACATCCTTAATTCTATCTCTCCATAATGAATAAAACTGTTTTAACCAATCCATGCCCCTTCCTTCTCTCGCAAGTTCAGCCCATATATCAAAGATAATCTTAAGCTCCGGGGATGAGGACCATATAAATTTGAAATTCAGTTCTATAAATTTTTCCATCCATTTCTCAGGGTCGCTTATTTTATTTAGAACCTGTTCTGTGTAGGTAATATAGTCGCTGAAAAAGAAGTTCATTACTTCTTCAAGAAGGTCTTCCTTCGAGTGAAAATATTCATAAAGGGTCCCCTTCCCTATACCACATGCCCGGGCTATGTGTTCCATCTTTGTGTGCCGAAGCCCTCTCTTCCCTATCTCTTCAAGGGCCTTTGTGAGTATAAATTCCCTTTTCTTTTCTCTATTGACCTTCTTTGCCATTCTTGACCGACTTTTCGGTCAAAGTATAAGAAAAAAGAATTTGCCCTGTCAACCCCTATTTAAGTAAAATTCTCAAAAAACTGGAGGTAAAAGAGATGAAGATAAAGGGATTTAAAGGAGTAAGACCAAAAAAGGAACTGGTGGAAAAGGTAGCCTCTCCTCCCTATGATGTTCTCGGGACAGAGGAAGCCAGAAGGATGGCAGCGGGAAACCCCTATTCGTTTCTTCATGTTATAAAACCCGAAATAGATCTTCCTGAAAATATAGACCTTTATGATGAACAGGTCTACAGGAAGGGGGCTGAAAATCTGGAAAAATTTATAAAAGAAGGGGTTCTGGTTCAGGACCCTGAGGAATATTTATACATTTATAGACAAATCATGGGGGACCATGTACAGACCGGACTTGTGGTTGCTGCCTCCTGCTGGGATTACATAGAAGACAAAATAAAAAAGCATGAATTAACGAGGGAAGAGAAGGAGGAGGATCGAACGAAACACATTCTTTACACCAATGCAAATACTGGCCCGGTATTTCTCCTCTACAGAAACGGCAAATCCGAAATAAAGAAAATCATTCAGGACTACTCAGAGAACAACGTTCCGGAATACGATTTTTCCTCAGATGGTGTCAGGCACACCTTCTGGGTAATAAGGGAAAAAGATGTACTTAAAGCCCTTATAGACAATTTCGCAAAAATGGATAAATTATACATAGCCGATGGACACCACAGGGCAGCCGCTGCTGCAAGGGTGGCAAAGCTCAAAAGGGACGAAAATCCTTCCCACACCGGAGAAGAAGAATATAATTACTTCCTGGCCGTGGTTTTCCCCCACGATGAAATGCAGATTCTTCCATATAACAGGGTAGTTAAGGACCTTGGAGAACTGACTGAAGAAGAATTTTTGAATAAAATACGGGAAAAATTTGAAATCACCGATGGACAACCTGCTCCAGAGGAAAAACACCGCATTTCGATGTACCTGGGAGGTAGATGGTACTGTCTTACCCCAAAACCTGGAACCTATGATCCGAATGACCCCGTGGATTCTCTGGATGTGGCAATTCTCCAAAACAACCTGCTTGCACCGATTCTGGGTATAGAAAATCCGAGGAAGGACCCTCGCATCTCCTTTGTAGGAGGAATAAAGGGGACCGATTATCTGAAGGAACTCGTGGACTCAGGGAAATTCGCGGTGGCTTTCTCCATGTATCCCACATCCGTTGAAGAGCTCTTAAAGGTAGCAGACCAGGGGAAAATAATGCCTCCTAAATCCACATGGTTTGAGCCCAAGCTGAAAAGTGGCCTGGTGGTCCATCTTCTCGGATGAGAAAATTCCTTTTCCTTCTTCTCTCTATAACTCTTATAGCCGGCGAACTGCCCAAAATCACCGCAAATTATCAAAGAAAAATCGGGGATGTCCTTGAAGCCCGGGGAGATGTTGAGTTAACACTTGAAGAAGGAAAGGCATATGCAGACTCTCTCAGAATAAACCTGAAAACAGGGAAGGTAGTTTTAAAGGGGAACGTATCCATTATATATAAAAATGGTTTTATCGCTGGAAAGGAAGCAGTTTACAATTTCAAATCAGGGGAAACTCTTTTCAAAGATGCCTGGGGCTGGATGAAGCCAGGGATATTCATTCAGGGGAAGGAGATAAAGGGGATTTCCAAAAAGGAATTCCATTTCCAGGAAGGAAGTTTTACCCCCTGCAACCAGGCATGTCCTCTCTGGGAGCTCCAAACAGCCAGGGGGAAGTACTTTGTGGATGACCACATCTCTGCATGGAATACCGTCCTGAAAATAAAGGGAATCCCCATTCTTTACATCCCCTACTTTTATTATCCGACTGCCAAAAAAAAGCGTAAGAGCGGATTCCTTATGCCCAAATTCGGTTACAGCTCAAACAAAGGATATTATATAGGAGAGGATTTCTACTGGGCACCTGTAAACTGGTTTGACCTTACATTATCCTTTGATTATCTCTCCAATCTTGGCTACATGGGAACCGGGGAATACAGGTATATAGCTGACGAGGGAAACTACGGGCATGCCCTGTTTTCCCTCATGGAATATAAGGAAGGTGGATATGACTACCTCCTGAGGGGAGCAGAAGTTCACGATCTGGGAAAGGGCTGGAAACTCAACGGGAACATGGATCTGGTAAGCTCCTATGAATTTCTCTGGTCTCTCTCCACAAACTACATCCGGGCAGTACAGAGATTTTTCTATTCCTCAGCATATCTTACAAAATCCTGGATGGGGGGAAGTCTTGTAATAAAATCCGATGAACAGAGAAGCTTCCTGGGGGGAAAATCTGTGATCTTCAGGCACCTTCCGGAGATAAATCTGACCCTCACAAGGAAAAAAATTGTAGGGCCATTGTATTTTTCCCAGACGGTTATAGGGGATTATTTTCAAAAGGAAGAAAAGGGAAAAAGGGAAACCCTGGGAAGGGTAATATATAAACCCACCCTTTATCTAACCTTTGCCCCTGCCCCATGGGTAACCCTTGATAACAGCCTTAACTTCCACATGGCCTATTATACAGATTCAAAGGAAGGAAAAATAAAGACCGGAGATCCTCTTAAAATCTTTTCCTACTCCTTTTCCACTACCTTAACCGGTCCTATCATTTATAGGATCTATAAAACCCCGGGCTTTTCCTACTCTCCAAAATTCAAACATGTCATTGAACCCGAAATTTCCTTCACCTTTTCTCCAGGGCTATCTTACTTCGAAAGGATCATAAGTTATGACGCCAACGACTATTTTCCACAGGCCAGCTTTTTCTCCTTTGGGGTTAACAACAGGCTAATTGCAAAAAGGAAAATAAAGGATGAACGTGTGCCTGTGGAAATACTGTCCTTTTCAGTGGGTGGTAATTATTATCCCAATCCGGAAAATGTTTATTCCCCATACGGAACTAAAATCAATCATAATTTTTCATCAATTAATTTCAATGTTCGATTCTCCCCTAATTCAAGGATGTCGATTTACTGGCTTGCTCAGTATGAACCATATGACAAGTATTTTCTCTACAACTCCATTTCCCTTTCTCTGCGCCCAAAGAACTTTCCTGCCTACGCTGACCTGAATTATTTCACAACAAAATCATCCTTTGAGGAAATGCTGCTCATTTCGAACCAGATGAGGTTATCCGGAGGAGTAAATATCTCTCCTCTCGGCCTTAATGTAAGGGGAATATGGGATTATGATATTGCCAACAGGAAGACCCGTCAGTATACTATTTTTGCCACTTTAAACTTTCAATGCCTGATGTTCATATTAAGATTTTCCTATCTTCCCTTTAGAAAGGAAAAGTATTTCTTTAACATATCATTCTCCCTTCCCCAGGTGGGAGTGGGAATAGATAGGTTTGGAGGGTAAAATGAAGGGCCTGGTTTTAAGCGGAGGGGAAGGTACAAGGCTGAGACCTTTAACCTTTACTCAGGCTAAACAGCTCATACCGGTGGCCAATAAACCGGTACTTTTTTATGGACTGGAAGCCCTCTCGAGGGCCGGGATAAGGGAAATCGGAATCGTGGTGGGCGACACCCACAGGGAGATTGAAAGGGCGGTAGGGGACGGAAGTCGGTTCTCTGCCAATATAACCTACATACATCAGGAAAAACCCCTTGGTCTTGCTCACGCTGTGTTAATCTCCGAGCTTTTCCTTGAAGGAGAAAACTTCCTCATGTATCTGGGCGACAACCTCCTGAAGGAAGAACTTTTGCCTTTTAAAGAGAGGTTTCTTTCGGAAAAGGCGGACGCACTTCTTCTACTGGTGGAGGTAAAAAACCCTTCTCAGTTTGGAGTGGCGGAAATTCGGAAGGAACGGGTGGTTAGACTTGTGGAAAAGCCAGAGGATCCTCCGTCCAATCTGGCTCTGGCAGGGGTTTATTTCTTTTCAAAGAAAATTATAGAGGCTGCAAAAAAAATAAAACCATCCTGGAGGGGTGAGCTCGAAATAACTGACGCAATAAACGAGCTTCTAAAGGGAGGGGCAAAGGTAATATTTCAGAAGACCTCAGGCTGGTGGAAGGATACCGGCAAACCAGAGGATATTCTCGAAGCTAACAGGCTGGTGCTTGATGATCTTGAGACGGACATACAGGGAGAGGTGGTGGACTGCTCTATCGAAGGAAGGGTAAAAATAGGAAAGGGAAGTCTCATAAAAAAATCCCGGATACTCGGCCCGGCGATAATAGGTGAGGGGGTACAAATTCTAAACAGTTACATAGGTCCTTACACTTCCATTCAGGACGGTGTAAGTCTGGACAGTGTGGAAATAGAAAACTCAATTGTCCTCGGTAATTCTGTCATTAAAAATATTGAAGGAAGGATACATTCTTCCCTTATTGGAAGGGAAGCGAAAATTATAAGAAAGGGTGGTCACCCCAGAGGCCTCTCTCTCATTTTAGGGGAGAGGAGCACCATGGAGTTTAACGGTTAATAAGATGCTCCTCTTTCATAAAGCTTAAGAGTATCTTCTCTGCTATTCTGTGAACTTCTCGATTTGGATGCGGATCCCTCCACCTATCCGCCATTAAGGAAGATGGGGAATATTTAGCAAGAAAGGGCAAAAGGTCGATCCAGTAAAATCCATAACTCCTACAAAGCTCTTCTATTTTCTTATGTTCAGATATAAAGGGATAGTGCTTGAGGGAAAATTGCAGGTAAGGGAAGATAACAACGATGACGGGGATTTTTCCCTTTGTAAGTTTTCTTAATCTTGCAAAGGATCTTATGACCATCCTGTAACCAGGCCACTTATCAGAGTAAGTTCTATGTGTAAACCTTATGAACCTTTCTCTGACATCGCGATCTTCTAAAAATTTAAAAACCAGTCTGAAAAGATAGAAATGCCGATTAAGGAATTTCGCCAGTCCTGTGGGTTCCCTGTATTTTACTCTATTTATATACCACATAAATCCCGGCCCCCGCACAAATTCCCAGGTGTCATTTAAACAATATTGAAGAATAATTATGTCAGGTTTATAAGAAAGCCCGTACTTCTCAAAAATTGCAACTTCTGCTGTGGTGTTTAATCCATGTCTGGAAAGGTTTATTACTTCATATTCGGGCCCAAGGTCTCTGGCCAGAAGCTTCCAGAAAGTCTGATTAAGCCTCACCCCCCAGCCCTCTGCTATTGAATCTCCTAAAATAATGACTCGTTTCACTCCCGCTGGCTTCTTCACTGCATGGTAACCATCCCTGAACATCAAGGAATTGTACTCCCTGATGACTTCTAAACCGAAAAAGGGATTGTATCCTTTCCAGAAACTGGCCGGGATGGGCAAAAAAAGCCTTGCAAGAAACTCTGAAGTAACCAAAGCTAACAAGATTCCGGATAAAAGAAGCAAACCTTTTGAAGCTTTTCTCATATGCAGAAATTAGTACAAAGATATTATTTTTTCAACTAATTTATTTAATAAAGAAACCAAGGAAAGAATCGTTTATCTGTCCGATTAACTTTTTTAAGAGAAGGCGGTTGACCTCAATTTTTTCTATTACCACCTTTAAAATCCTGGTGATAAAATTCCGTTATGAGAAAGCTGGTATTTTTTGCACTCTTTTTATCACTGGCGTTCGGTGGAAGCATAAGGCATTTCTATGACAACGTGGGGTTCTGCACAAGGGCACCTCAGATTGAAGCTATTGTAAAGGTTGCCACCTCCCTGGAGAAAAAAAGCCTGGCCAAGGAATCGGGGACCGGGTACATAGCTGTAATTTCTCCCCACGACGATCACATATTAGCGGGAAGGGTATATGTCCATGCCATCCCTAAAATTGCAGGCGCAAAAACAATAGTGATATTTGCAGTGACACACCATAAAGCCCGTGTTGCCCTGAAGGATCCCAAAAACGTTCTAATATTTGATGACTACGACGCATGGGAAGCCCCCTACTCTCCGATTAAGGTGGATACTGGATTAAGAACTTTCCTGGAAAACTCTCTTGGAAAAGGCGATTTTATAGTTTCCAGAAAAGCGCAGGCCATTGAACACTCTGCGGAAGCCATGATTCCCTTCATTCAGCATTACAATCGCAATGCAAAGATCCTTGCCATAATGGTCACGGAAATGAACTTCTGGAGGATGAAGGAGCTATCTCAAAAACTGGCAAAGGCATTTATCTCTTACATGAAGGAAAAACACCTGACTCCTGGAAAGGACATTGCCTTTATTATCTCCACGGACACCACCCACTATGGTCCGGATTTTAACTATTCTCCCTTTGGACTTGATGAAATAGCTCACAAGAAAGCCACGGCTCAGGACAGGGAACTTGGAAGAAATTTTCTTTCCGGACAAATAACAGAGGAAAAAATTCGCCTTTTCGCAGATAGGGTATGGGGAGAAAAAATAACATGGTGCGGCAGGTTCTCTGTTCCCTTCGGAATTCTCACAGTTCATAATCTTGCCCGTCTGAACGGGAAGAAACTGATAGGTACACCGCTACGTTACGGGGACAGTTATTCTCTTGGTGTGCTTCCTGTTTTCAGAATGGGAATAGGTTTGACTGCACCTTTTTCGCTAAAACACTGGGTTGGATACTGGGCAATAGGTTACAGAATGAAGTAACCCGGGCTAAATCAGTGAGACAATTGTTTTTCTATCCAGAAGAAAAAGTTCTTCTGGCTGTTCGACAAAGGGGAGGAGTTCCTTTAACAGCTTATCCTGGGAAATCTTCTCCACCCGTTCGGTTAATACTGCTTTCCAGCCTTTTTTAACTATGGATTCTGCCAGCTGAGAGCTCTCCTTCTCAGCAATGTTCAGAATTATTTCCATCTGGGGCTCCACCTTCCTTTTCCTTTTCAAAAGCCAGAAGAGATCGTAATAGTCTTTATACCTGGCTTTTTTAACGATTATGGCAGCCACCTTCCGTGCCAGGATATAGGAAAGGTCATGGTAAAAATACCTCACAGGAAACTCTCCACTTTTTAGCCCGCTGTGTACTGAACGGTATTTTTTCGCCCTCTCTATTTCAAGGGGGATGTTAAGCAGCCCCTTGCCTGCAACTCCCTCCAGATTGTAAAACCTCAAAATCAGGTTAACGCCTACATTTTTGTCCTCTACTATGGATCTTGTTTTATATCCCACTATCTCAAGTTCCTTCCCAAGCATAAGGGCAAGTTCCTTTCCATCAATTGGTGTATTGGAGGAGAAGTGTATCCCCTCTGTAAATCTGGACAGTCCATAAGCGAACCTTAAACAGGAGCTATCGTTCAGGATAAGTTTTCCCATCCAGCGATTGTAAAAAAGAATATAGATTATAAGTTCCTGAAGGTATTCCCTGGCAAGATTAATTCTCCTGAGAGGGTCTTTCTCATTTAAAACCCTTTCCTGCAATCTATCTCTCAAGGATTTCCTCCACCTTTTTTCTTACCCATCCGGGAAATCTTCGGGCAATTTCTAAAAGACGACTTCTATCAACAACCGCCTTTGCCTTTCTGACTTCCGGCTCAACACTTTCTCCTCCAAGATATATCAAATCCAGTAATGCCTTTTCTGGAGTTGCTATAAAAAAACCCATTCCTCGATTTTCCTTCCATCCTATGTCGAAAAATAAATCCCTCTTTATCTTCTGATAAACAAACTCTCCAAGAGGGGTCTTATATGTCCTTGTTTTTCGCGTGGTTACAGCTGTTGTCCTCTTTCTCGGGATGAGGGGAACGCCGTAAAATAAAAGGGCTGATTCCAGGCTTATATAAGAGGGAAACAACATCTGAGCCGACAGGAAAAGAAGGTCCGGTGGTTCTGCAATTTCAACAGGAAGAACAAAATACCCCTTTTTAAGCTCCAGTAGCTTTCCCTGCTTTCGCCACCTGCTAATCTGTGCCCTCAATACTTCCGGCTTTCCAAAAAAGGGCAGGTCCTGAGGACGCAAAACAGGAAATTCACGGAGAATCTTCATTAAATCAAAATATTTCATCTCGTCTCGTTAACAATTATATTCAGTTTTCAGGGAGTTTTCA
>JAMOUL010000146.1 GCA_027062035.1 Candidatus Aminicenantota bacterium
CTCGTACAGCTCCAGCCCTTCCTTGATATTCTTCACCTTCCCCGGTCCGAATCCCCTCAACTGGTATATGCGCTCGTCCTCCAGCACCTTCTTCAGGTCCTCTATGCTCTTGACGCCGAATTCGTCATACAGGAGTTTGGCAGTCTTGGGTCCGACGCCCGGAATAGCCATCACTTCGAAGATACCCTTGGGAACCTTCTGGAGGAGTTCCTCGTGCTTCTTTACCTTCCCCGTCTCCAGAAATTCCTTTATCTTGGCTCTCAGGGAGGTTCCGATACCCTTAATGTTCTTATCGTTCTCGATATACCAGCTTATGTCCTTGTCCAGCCCCTCCAGAATTCGGGCAGCAGTCCGATAAGCCCTGACTTTGAATGGATTTTCGCCCAGAAATTCGAGAGCATCCGCAATCTCATCGAATATTTTTGCCAGTTTCTGATTGTTGTCCATGGGATTTAATTTTACGGCTTTAAGGGTACCTTTAAAATAATCAGCGTGCTGGAAAGAGTTGAAGTGAGGCATTACAAGAGTCTTAGGAGAGTATGTGCTAACTTGAATGCTTTCAATATACTGGTGGGTCCAAATTCGAGTGGAAAGAGCAATTTTTTGGATGTTCTTATTTTTATTAAGGATATGCTTACTATGGATGATGGGGCATATGGAGCGGTTATTAAAAGAGCGAGAAGTATGAGGGAACTGATATGGAAGGGTGAAGGCGAGGAATTCGAAATACGTATTGATGCTAGGATTCCTAATGAGATTTCTTCATATTTAAAAGATAGAACTGGAGTTGGATATGGAGGAATAAGATATCAGGTTCGGTTTAAACTTGGAGGCGAGGGAGTGGGACCTGACAGAGAGGAGCTTTATTTGATTCAGAAGAGATATGTTGATAGATTAATGAGATGTAAGATAGAAAGGACACTTTTCCCCGACATTATAGAAGATAATCCTATACTTCCCGAATCTGGAAAGAAAACCAAAAGCCCTGATGGACATCTAGTAGTTGCTAGAAGAATAAAATATGGTTCCAGAGTTAATGTGATTTCTGAAATTGGTAAAAAGAGAGGTGAAAAAAGAAGATTTAACCTTGGACTGGATATAGATCCAAGAAAATCGCTTTTGTCGGTCATTTTAGAAGATATAGACAGATTCAGGGCTTCTCTTTGGTTCAAAAATCTTCTCAGAGACAATGTTATTTTTATGCATCTCAATACAGATGCAATGCGTAAACCTGTACCACCCGATGCTCCTGAAAGATTTGTTCCTGATGGCTCTAATTTGGCAAAAGTTGTTGCTCTTCTTAAAGAAAAGTACCCTGAGAGGTTCTCATGGTGGTTGAATCATGTTCGTCAATTTTTAAGCGATATTGAGGACATAAAAGTAGAAAAACTCCCGGAGAACAATTTTCTATACTTAGCAATTAAATATAAATATTCACTTACAACACCTTCGTGGCTTCTTTCCGATGGTACTTTGAGGTTTTTAGCCTTGAGTATAATTTCATATCTCCCACCGAGAGATAGAATTTTTATTATAGAGGAACCGGAAAATGGTTTGCATCCTCTTGCAGTAGAAGGTGTTTTTCAATCCCTTAATGGGGCATATACCAGCAAAAGCCAGATCATGGTTGCAACACATTCGCCAGTTTTTCTTGCTTCTGCCAAAATTTCAGATTTACTTATTTTTAAGAAAACTCATATAGGTTCTACAGACATAGTGCGCGGTAGTGAACATCCAAAAGTGAAAATATGGAAGAAACATGTATCTATAGATAGCCTTATCGCTAGTGGAATATTATGAAAGATTTGTTCGTATTAGTTGCAGATGCTGATATGAAGGCAGTTATGGAAGTGCTGTTGAAAGAAAAATATCAATATCAGTTAGGGATAAAAAAGCTGGATTTTGAAATTTATAGACATCCTAAAAAAGACTCTGGTGTTAGAAAGGATTCGGTAGAGATTTTCTTAAATCAATATAGTGAGTTCTATAAAGGGCTTGTTATGCTTGATTATGACGGAAGTGGTTTTAAGGATTCTCCTCAAGAACTGGAAAAAAGGATTAAGGAAGATATTATTAAATATACTTCTTGGAGTAAAAAAAATGTGGAAGTTATTGTTATATATCCAGAGATTGAGATATGGGTCTGGGGAGTGGCAGATAAGTTCCCGGAAATCTTTCACAACAAAGATATACCTCGATATTCAGGTCGTAAGCCATTGCATCCCAAAGAGGAATTCGAGAAGATATTAAGAAAGGTAGGAAGATCTTTAAGCCCAGGCCTGTTCGAAGAAATTGCGAGGAAGGTGAGCAGGCATCATATAGATAACTGCCGCGATAGGGCTTTCAGGAAACTCGTCGATACTCTAAGGGGCTGGTTTGGAGTTTCCTCCTCCTGAACCCCTCTTCTTCACCACTGCGTCAGGCTGACGGAGGTAGTGGGGCTCGAAGGTGTCTATGTCCACGAACTGGCTCCTCTCAATCTTTTCCAGAGCCAGAGCAATCATGTGGCGGGCATGGGGGAATACGGGGTTGGCTGGAGGGACGTTTTTGAATATGTCCCTGTAGATTTCCGCCCCTT
>JAMOUL010000147.1 GCA_027062035.1 Candidatus Aminicenantota bacterium
TAGAAGGTTTCCACAGGACCATCGAATATGTCTATTACTTCGGGGGGAAGAAGCGGCACAAGGTGGTTCATCTGTTTCTGGCACAGGCATTCGACAGGGCATTCTGCGTGTCATTCGAGCACTGGGGAGGGGCATGGTTCGACTTCGACGTGGCTTATAGATTCTCCCGCTATCCCGAAAACAGAAAAGTCCTGAAGGAAGCCCACGAATACGTAATGAAAAACGTCCTTGGAAAAGAACCCTGACCCTGCGGGGACCCTCCCCGCAATGTTTCGTTATTGACTCTTCTCCTGACTCTTCCCCTCAATCGGCACCTTCACGCCAACCTTATGAATTCCACGGAATGGGAACTCCTGCCCTTTCCCTTCATCGGGCTCCTTTTTACAGTTGCCAGTACAGGGATAGAAAATATAAAGTTCTGGTTCCCGACTGGGGCAATCCTTATTGTTCTTCTGGTTATTGCATTCAATATCTATGCTCTGCCCAAAATTTTTCTCTATCCAGTCCTTTATCTTCTTCCACTTAATCCTCCCATAAAGGGCAATCTGCTGTAAATCTTCCTTTATCCAGCGGTTATGTTTCTGGTACTCATCTTTATACTTCGCATCGCCAATAGCGATTTCGTTCCCATTAACTAAAACGAAGTCGGGGCGGAGTTTTTCAACACCTTCAATACCCGTTTTTATCCCTTTACCCCTTCCATATCCGGGAAATACCTGCCAGCTCTCCAAATCTTTTATCCCATTTCTTCTCAACTCTACTTCCACGTACCTCTCAAACAGTTCGTTCATGTCAATCCAGTAGGGATAGACTTTTCTAAGGCTCTTTTCAATGTCGGTTTTAACCGTCGGATCGTATCCAAGGTGTCGGAGAATGATTTTAGCCAGTTTCAGGGCATCGTCGTAGTCCCTCCTTATTCTCTGCACGTTGGTAAGGGAAAAATCAGAAGGATAAATTCTGGTGGTGGCGACCTGTTCCATATCCAGAGAAATCCTGCCAATCCATGCGGCAAGGGTGTTATGGATTACGTTATTGTGAAATAGATAGGAGCGGGCTTTAAGGAAAGCCGCTTTGAGAATACGATTCTCCAGATTATCAGCCGAATACTCCATGAAAGACGAATAAACGTAATGCTTCCTCCCCCTGGACCAGTTCTCCCTCACAGTCCTGCCCACCAGAATCCTGCCCCTCACCCTCCCCCGCAGGTTCTCTTCTTTCCTCCTGTATCCCTTCTGAAGTCCCCTCTTTACCAGATTGTTCAGGACATACATGTATTGAAGGGCAAGGAAGAGAAGATACTCCCGGGGAACTTCTTCCATCTCTATGGGCTCCTCATCTATATCAATATGAAAAGCCTCCCCGATTCTGAAATGGGCGGATACGACGGGATGGGAAAGGACTTCCATAAACATTTCCGTCAGGTCCAGATTCTCAATCTTCGGCTTCACCTGAACGATAATCTCTCCCTCTTCAACGGGAAGGCGTGTTATACCCACGAACCAGTGGGCTTTAAGGACAGGCTTCCCATCCTTGAACTCCACATGCAGACCAAGAAAACGGGCGAACTTCTTCCACTCATCTTCTTTATCCTCATCAGGGATGCCTTCAAAAAGGGATTTCTTCAACTTGAATCTGCATTTTTCTGAATCTTTTCCATCTCCTTCAACAACTTTAAGAACCAACTCGGAAGGAGATTCGTAAATATAAATAAGACAGGCATTCTGAGTTTCCTTCTGAATATCCTCACCGTTGCAGAGAATCCTTTTATTTTCACCATCCGTAATAAAATCGTATTCCTGAACCTCAATATGCAATTTCTTTTCTACCGGTTCTTTCCTGTCCATCTTATAAAATCCTCCCTAATTTCTATAAGACGGCTTTTCATGGTCCTTGGAAGCTGAGGATAGTCTTCCGCATTGAGAAGCGCTCCCATAAATACTTCAAAGCTCTGGTTGGGAAACTTCCTTTCAAAATCCGACTTTATCATATTCCAGTTCCTTGGCACCTTGCTGTGGTCGTAGAGATAAACGAAGTCATAAGGGTCCTTGGGGTCTATTCTCCTTCCAGCCACATAAACTTTATTCAAAAGAAGGTCATAGTCGTGGGCTATCCGTATTCCGTCCAAGTTCTCCGTGCGTTTAATATTCTTGAATGGGAAATACACAAAAGAAACCTTTATACCATCTATGATGAAGTTAATATCATCTATTCCTTCCTCAACATCCTCCACGGGGAACATCTTCATGACTTGCCTCATCATTCTCCTCTTTGAAAATTCCCGATATCTAAAGAAATCCAAATCCGTGCTCATTCTATGTTGATATTTGAACATTATTGCCGTACCCCCAGCCAGATAAAAGGATTTAAAACTCTCCCCTATCTCCCGCGCAAGGAATTTCATTCTGTTAAATAGTTTCCTGTCAATCCTCACCTTCATCATGCCACACCTTCATCCAGAAACGGACTCCTCTTCTGATATCGGGATAGCGGAATGCCAGTTCATAGGTCTCTTCCGGGTACATCTCATAGATTTTCCTTATATCCTCAAACTTACCGTAAGTCAGAACCCT
>JAMOUL010000148.1 GCA_027062035.1 Candidatus Aminicenantota bacterium
CTTGATAAGGTTAGAGAAATTCCCGGTATAAAGTGGATAAGGTTCATTACCTCTCATCCCAGGGAATTTGCCAGGGAAATAATAGATATTATGTCCGAAGGAGAACCCATCTCTCCCTATGTTCACCTCCCTGTACAGGCAGGTTCCAACAGAGTACTGGAAGCTATGAGGCGAGGCTACACCAGGGAAAGATATCTTGAAATTGCGATGAAGATAAGGAAAAAGGTACCTGATTCCTCCATAGGCACAGATATCATAGTTGGATTTCCAGGGGAAACCGAGGGCGATTTTCTCCAGACCCTGGATATTATGAAACAGGTCGAATTTGATAATCTTTATTCCTTCCATTACAATCCAAGACCCATGACATATGCCAGCAGGTTTCTGAAGGATGATGTTCCGAAGGAAGTGAAGAGGAGAAGGCTTATAGAGGTTCAGAATCTTCAAAAGGAAATTCAACTAAGGAAAAACAGGAAATTCGCTGGAAAAACACTGGAAGTGCTGGCCACAGGAAGAAGTGCCAGGGATGAACACGCCTTTATGGGGAGGGATGCAACCTTCCGCGTGATAAACTTTCGCTACGAGGGAAATCCCATAGGTAAAATACTGAAAGTAAAAATCACAGAAGCAGGACCTCATAGTCTGAAGGGAGAAGTTGTAGATGAGTGAACCGGGAAAATTTGAGAGGGGAACTCTTATCTTTTCCGTTATTTACAACAGTGATAGGTGGTTTGCTGAATTTCGGCTTGAAGTTAAACGGAAGTACGGAAAGATAATTAGCGTTTCTAAACCCTTTGAATTCTCTATAGATTACTATAAAAAGGAGATGGGAGAGGGTCTTAGGAGACGTTTTATTGTTATGGAAGTAACCGGTTTAATGGAAATGTTGGTGGAAGCAAAACTATGGGCCTTCGGGTTTGAGGTATATTCCAGCAGGGGAGAGAAGAGAGCGGTAAATATAGACCCGGCTATTCTATTCACCCCTGCCCTTTTCGTTGCCACATTTAAATCCTTTTCCCACAGAGTACCGCTTTCAAAGGGAGTTTATGCTCACCTGGAGCTCCTCTTCAGTAAAGGAATACCCAGGCCTTTGCCCTGGACCTATCCGGACTTTGCATCGGGCAAATACAATGATTTTCTGGAAGAAGCATGGAAAATACACAGACATCTGAGAGGATAATATTTTACCTGGAAAATGGAGAGCCCCGCCTCAGGGCGAAGATTAAAAAGATCCCGCAAAAACTGGAGAAGCCATTAAAGGCAGTTTCCATGCTGAAAAAACATTTATGGGAAACTGAAATCGCATTATTTGGTGCCAGGAAGGGGGAACTCTTATTTCCCGAACAAATCGGGGAAGAAAAGGTAAGGAAGATTCTCAGGGAGATGAAGGGGAAGAGATTGAAATGGTTGCTGTGGCTTTCACTGGTTTTTCCTCTTACATTTCTGCTGACCCCTATCCCTGGACCCAATGTGGCGTATTTCTACGTTCTTGGACGCTTAATACTCCATTTTAAGTCTGTTAAGGGAATAAAACAGGTCCTGAAGGAATATCAGTTTATTCCTGTGAAAAACTTAGAGGAGTATGTAAGAGAGCTGGATAGTGAGGGTAACTATGTTAAAATTTAGAATTGGAGGTGCTTTGATGAAAAAGTTCGGCAGTCTTCTTGTTTTTTCGGTTATGCTTCTGGCATATGGAAGAGTTGTGCTTACGGTAGAATGGGACCCTTCCAGTGTTAAGGAGTTCCAGGGTACTATCTTATACGTAGAAAGGAACCTTGCAGTTTTTAAAACAGCAGATGGTGCTCAATTTGAGCTTCATCTTGGTCCTGCCCCCTATTTAAAAAAGCACGGAATTGTCCTTTTACCCGGAAGTAAGGTGTCGGTAAAGGGCATGGTATTGAATGTAAGGGATAAATATCACCTTTTTGCCCAGAGAATAAAATATGGTGTAAAGGCACTTAATATAAGGGATAAAGATGGGAAACCCCTCTGGAAACTTAATTTAAGAAGAAAGGTAAGTGATTAAATGGAGGGGCGCCTATCCACTGTTCTAAATAGAAAGTAACAGAATGATAAGGGCTATATTTAACGGTTACTGGAGAAGCGGAACCACATTATCCTGGAATATCGCCAGAGAAAGCAATCCAGAACTTCTGGTTTTTTACGAACCCTTTAACAGGAAGCTTCCAGTATATCTTTTAAGGTATGGTCCGAAGGGCGTATCACCCCTTCATGGGATAGCCCTGTGGAACGATTATTATAAATCGGGAATTGTTGAAGAAGTAGGGATATTTCATTCCAATCTGGATTCGGTTTTTCCCGAAAGGTGGTTAGACGCAAAACTTTATTTGCAACTTTTTCATAACCTTCCTGAAGATTGCGTTTTGAAGACCAATAGAGCCCATTTTATCCTGGATAGAATAAAGAAGGAATTTTCTGCCAGAGTAGTTCATATAGTTAGAAACCCAATCGATGTTTATAATTCCATAATTAAATATAGAAGTATAAATAAAAAAATCAGTATAATAGAAAAGATGGCCCACCTTTCATACAGGATTTTCAGA
>JAMOUL010000149.1 GCA_027062035.1 Candidatus Aminicenantota bacterium
GACGGTCATCCTGGGACATGACATAAAGAACGGCCATACTCCTCAGTTGGTTGTACCCAGAAACACATGGATGGGAGGTTTACTGATGAAAGGAGGAAAATTTGCCCTTCTTGGAACAACGGTATCCCCGGGATTCGATTTTGATGACTTTGAAATCGGAAGAAGAGAGGAACTTATAAAAAAATATCCCTCACAGATTGAACTGATAAGCAAACTTACCTGAGGCTAAAATAAGGAGGGGTTCTTCTTGCGAAGTGAAGAATCCGATTGCGCCTTTCCTGTTTTCCTTATATGAAGCACCTCAACCCCCTGTTCTACAAGAGCCGGACTTATAAGGAAAAAGCGATGACAACGCAGAGGATTTTCCTCAGCACACATTACTGCAACTGTTCTATCCTCTGCCAGCTTTATAAGTTTATCCATTCCCTCCTTGAAAAAATCCTGTTCTCTGACCTTTTTCCAGTCTATCTTTCCATCGGGTTTTAGAAGTTCCTTCCTTTTTCCCAGAGTATATAGTCCACCGAGAAGGTTTCCCATATACACATATTCAATGCCTGCATCTTCAAGTACAGGGTTAAGATTCTCCCGGTTAAAATGGGGCACATACTTACTGTAGGGATATGATCGAACATCCACAAGCACCTCAATATCAAATCTTCTTAAAAGCTCAATGAAAAATTCAATACTGTGATTGCTGTGCCCTATTGTGTAAATTCTCATACCCCTTATATTTTACCGTGAACCGGCTCTGTGGCTGAACTCAGGATCATCAATGTGCTTTATTATGTATTTGTATTCCTTACGGGTTATTGAGTTATGCCAGTAGCCCGTAAGCCTGGCCACCCCTGTAACAAGGAAAAATAAGGCAAGAAGAAGGAGGGCATAGGCAAAGGGACTGACCCTTTTTCTTCCCAGCTTCATATCCAGAGTATCCGGTACCGGACAGGCATCAACGCATCTGAAGCAGGCATTACATTCGTCGGAATGTACTGTTTTTGCAAGATGAACCTTTATGCTGGAAGGACAGGCTTCAGTGCACAGATTACAATCTATACAGGTTGCCGGATTTCTCTTTATCTTCATGGGGCTGAAGAGGCCCAGAAAACCAACAAGCGCCCCATAAGGACAGAGGTATCTGCACCAGAAATTCTTTATGGGTATCGAAAGAACTATAAAGGACATTATTACCCAGAATGAGAAGGATGATATTCTCTCGAAGAAAAGCAACATCTTTATGTCCGCCGCCCTGTTGTAAGGCCCGTATATAAAGGCAGCAAGGGCATCCATATTCATTCCGAAAAGGATATCCCATAGAAACAGGCCAAGAATGAGGTATTTTATGCTTCGAAGAGGGTAATCCAGCCCCCGGGGCAACCTGATATTTTTGCCAAAGATCCTTTCCCCGAGCTTCCACAGATATTCAGAGAGAAAACCAAAGGGACAAACCCAGGAACAGAAGCCCCTTTTCAAAAGCAAACCCATAAGAAGAAAGGCAAGGAGAAGGAAAATGGCAGCAGGATGAATCGTGTTTATTATTCCAGCAACAACCCAGTATTTCAGTCCCACAAGTCCGCTGAGGGGGAGGAATGCCTCAACACCGGGAGGCCGCGAAACCAGTGCTTTGCCTTTTTCCAGTGAATGCACAAAGAGAATAAACTTCCATCCTGTAAATATCGATGCACCTGCGAAAAACAACTGCACCAGAAATCTTAGCTTCTGACCCTTTGCCCTCTTCAGCCTTTTCTCTATATTCATTTAGGAAAAATTATAGCATACACACTCCAGGAAATTCAGAAACAAAGGGGGTAAATCTTAAATGCTAACAGGCTCAGTTTCTGACGTGTTATCTATCTCCCTTTTACCTCATATATTGAATGTTTAAGCTCACCGCCTTCCAAGGTTTCTCGTGTAATGTAATATTTTCCCACCCATTTAGTTTCCAGGCCATAATCAGGAAAAGGAATATAAAATGAGCCCTCATAGCGAAGTTCCGGGAGGTGATATACAAGCACCCAGTTCTTTCCTTCATCCCATTTCCTTTTCCCGGTAATAATCAAAAGCCAATTTTCTATAATTTTTATTCCCTGGATAGGAGGCGGATATGGAGGAATATAACAAATGTTCTTCAGGGATTTTCTTATGAATTCAGGAAGCTCTTCATTGAACCACTTACAGAAGTGTTCTATCCTCTCTTTGTCTATTTCGAAGCTTTTAAAATCAATTTCTATCCAGTATCTTTCTATTCTCCCATTTTTTATATTTATCTTTTCTATTACAGGTTCTTCTGCTGTATCTGGAACCAAATATATATCTTCTCTTTTCCAATCCACTGTATAAGGAAGGGATTCTCTTAACCTCCAGTAATAATCTGTATAACTTACCCCCCTCTGTTTTGATTTTAGCAGGTGTGGATTCCTTTTTTGCAGTTTCTTTATTACTCTAAAATCTTTAAATGAACCTTTGTATTCCACAATATAATAAACGTTGTCTTCATAAAATCCAGCAGAAGCAAGAGCCAGGATCATTCTGTTGTCTTTTTCCTCAACATTATTAATTCG
>JAMOUL010000150.1 GCA_027062035.1 Candidatus Aminicenantota bacterium
CTATGAGCTCAATATGGCCAACGCACTGTGGGGACAAAAGGGGTTCCACTTTCAGCCGGAATTTCTGGGTTTAATAAAAAAATATTTCGATGGTGGGTTCTTTCAGGTGGACTTTAAAAGAAATCCGGAGGGGGCAAGGGAAAGTATCAATGCATGGGTGGAAAAGAAAACAAGGAACAGGATAAAGGAACTTTTAAAGCCCGGAAACGTAACCACCCTTACCAGGCTAATCATTACAAATGCGATTTACTTCAAGGGGAACTGGGCTTCAATGTTTAAGAAGGAAAACACAGAAAAGGCTCCTTTCTTCACTCCCGCAGGGGAAAAGAAGGTTCCAATGATGAAACAGACAGGAAAATTCAGGTATGCTGAAGAAAGGGGAAAACTGCAGATCCTTGAACTTCCATATGAGGGTAATGATCTGTCCATGGTAATACTTCTTCCTTCCAGAAGAACCGGATTAAAGAACCTGGAAAGGAATTTGACCGCCGAAAATCTCAATTCATGGCTCTCCAGAATGTATAAAAGAAAAGTGGTTGTTTACCTCCCGAAATTCAAAATAAATTCCAGATTCCTGCTGAGCCAGGCAATGATAAAAATGGGTATGCCCACGGCATTTTCTGAGAGGGCGGATTTTTCAGGCATTACCGGAGAAAGAAATATATTCATTTCAGAAGCTATCCACCAGGCATATGTCAATGTAAATGAAGAAGGCACTGAAGCAGCAGCGGCTACAGCAGTTACAATGCTGGCAACAGCCATACCAACACCCCCTCCTGTATTCAGAGCAGATCATCCATTTATTTTCTTAATAATTCACAAATCCACCGGAACTATCCTTTTCATGGGTTTACTATCCTCTCCATGACATTGAAAACTCTTTTCTGGCTTTGTTCTAATTATTGTGTGTTTATATTTAAAGAAGAATGTATAAAGAATAAAATTTAGCAACTATTGACTTTTCAGTAATATAAGCTTATTATTACTTTTCAAAAAACACGCTTTAATAAAAAATATCTACGTACCAAAAATGAAAAGCATAAAAAAATTTTTTCTTTTCCTCATAGGTGAGGCAGAGGAATTTTCTCTGGAACACAGACTTTACAACGTGGTTCTAATCTTTGGAATTTTTATATTTACCCTGGGTCTTATAACAAACATACTCATACAGGAAACTCCCACCGTCATAGTTTCCACCTTTATAGGGGATGTGGTTCTCCTGTTTTTTTACTGGCTTTCAAGAGGAAAAAGGCTGTTCACTGTTCCTGCCATACTCACCTTTTCCCTGGTCCTTTTCGTCTTTACTCCTATACTCTGGTTCAAAGACGGAGGGGTATTCGGAGGATATTCGTATTATCTTATTCTATACGGCATAATGGTTTTTCTGGTTTTTAAAGGCTTTCTCAGAAGACTTTTTATCTCCCTGTTAGGAGTGATAACCTCTGTGCTCGTTTATATACAGTGGAAATTCCCCCATCTTATTTCCTACTGCACCTCTGAAAATTGCCTTTTCTACAATCACCTTGTAAGTACATATATTGTGGGAATTTCCATTATAGTTCTGTTTATGATATTCGCCAACAGATACGAAAGGGCGCAACAGGAAGTGGAAAAGTATAACAAAAAACTTATAGAGATAAACAAGCAACTGGAGGAACTCTCAAGGAAGGACCCCCTTACCGGCCTTTCCAACAGAAGAGACATACTTGAGAAAATAAACTATCAGGTAAGACTTTTTAAAAGAACGAAGGAACCCTTTGCTCTTATACTTGCAGACCTGGACGATTTCAAACAGGTTAATGATGCCTTTGGCCACGCCTGTGGGGACATGGTCCTGAAGGACCTTGCTGGCAAGATGGTAAAAATGCTCAGGGAGCAGGATACAGTGGCGAGGTGGGGAGGAGAAGAATTTCTGATACTTCTACCCAGAACCAATCGAAACGAAGCAAGGGAAACAGCGGAAAGGTTAAGAAGGGCTATCTCTGAAACAGAGTTTGAATGCGAGGGAAACAAAGTTCGTCTCTCCATGAGTTTCGGCATCACAGTTTATGATTACAGTGAAGATAATATCGATGTGTATTTAAGGAAAGCTGATGAAGCCCTTTACCGATGCAAGGCAAAGGGAAAAAACAAGGTATGCTGTACAGAAGAAGATTGAACTTCTTCCTATTGACTTTTTAAACCTGTAGAGATATAAATTAAGGGGATGGTTAAAAGTAATATGCATTACTTCCATGAAAATCCTTATGAAAAATCCATCACAGCCAGGATTCTGGAAGAAAGGAAGGCTTCAGAGGGCCATGCCTATGTTTTTGACCGCACGGTATTCTATCCCGGAGGCGGAGGACAACTCCCGGATAAAGGCTCCATACAGGGTCAGGAAGTATTAAGGGTTTACGAAGAGGATGGAAAAATCTACCACGTTCTTCAACATCCTTTAAATTGTGAAAACTGTATTATGGAAATTGACTGGGAAAGAAGATACCTCTTTATGAGAATGCACACTGGCCAGCATCTTTTGTCTGCCATTTTTGAAAGGGAATTTGGATGGAAAACCCTCTCTTCCACCATCCAGGAAAATTACGTCTCAATAGAACTTTCAACCCCAAAGATAACCTGGGAGGAAATATCGAGGGCAGAGACAGAAGCCTACAGAATAATACAGGAAAACAGAGAGGTGAAAACCTACTGGCTATCAGCTGAGGAAGCGAAAAAACTTCCCCTGAGAAAATTCGTTGACGTGGGAGAAGAAGTAAGGATTGTAGAAATAAAGGGTCTGGATTTTTCCCTGTGCAAGGGTACCCATGTGAAGGGAACCGGGGAAATAGGACTCATCGCAGTTTACACAACAGAAAAGGTAAGGGGAAATGCAAGAATATATTTTAAAGCATCTGAAGAGGCACTTAACCAATTTCAGTCCTGGAGGAATAAAATAAAGAAAACAATCTCAAACCTGGCAATCGAAGAAGAACTTTTTTCAGAAAGATTGACTCAGATAGTAGAAGAAAAGAAAATGCTCTCCAGGAAGCTGAAAAAACTGGAAAAAGAAATAGCCGAAGAAATGGTGCGGAAATTTGTGGAAGCTGATACTCCTGTGTTAATAGACGAAGTTGAATTTGAAGACGAGAAAACCATAAGGTCCATCGTAAGCAGTCTTCTCAGAAAAAATAAATTTGCCATCATTCACTCACCCTCCAGAAGGAAAGTTTACCTTTCCATACCTGACCCTTCCCTTGAAAACAGGGTCATGGAGGTTCTGGAAAAATTTCCCCACAGGGGAGGTGGGAAAAATGGTGTCCTGGAGTTCATGTTCCAGGACCAGAAAAATTTAAAGGAGGCGAAAAATGCCCTCCAATCTTGCATTTTTTCAAAAGTTAAAGGAGGCAGAGCTTAAAACTGCCGAACTTTACAGGAAAATGGCGGATAAGGTGGAAAATACCGCCACGAAAAAAAGGCTGAGGGAGATGGAGGAGGATGAACTACTTCATGCCCTCATGGTGGAAAATTCGAAAGAGCTATGGCTGAAAGCAGTTATTCCCGAGCAAAAACTTCAGGAAATGCTCCAGAAAGCCGATCTCTTTCTCGAAGAGGTGAACAAAAAGCTTGTGGAGGTCGAAGAAAAGGACAGTTTGAATCCTGAGGAGTGTAAAGAAATAGCCCTTAAAATCGAATTCAATATGGGAGAAATTCATTTAAACTCATTAAAACAGCTCCGGCATTCTGACCTCAAGGAAATTGTGAAGAAACTCTCCTCATTTGACCGAACGCATCTTGAAAGGATTAAAGAGTGGGACTGAAGAGGTAAAAGCTACGGTTATGAGAGGAAAGGAAGAGCAGGGGGGAAGACCGGCCATTGGAATCTTAATTCAAGACCCGGAGGAACGCAGTTTATTCTCAGAATTACTTAAAGATAAAGGGTTCATTGTCGAAATCTTTGAACCAGACAGGATCTCCTCTGAATCCCTTTCCAATGTAAATCTTGTAATTATCGATGAAAAAACCGCGACCGTTCATCTGAATAAGATCCTTACTCTAAAAAGACTTAAGGGTTCAGAGTTTTTTCCTCTTGTTATAACGCTCAAGGACAAATCAAGGGCAAAAAAATGGTTAAATGCCGGGGTGGATGAAATTCTGACATACCCACTGGATGAGGGGGAATTACTTCTGAGGTTAAACAATCTCTTAAGACTGCGGGAAAAAACCCTTGAAATATACGAAGTGTTAATAAAAAGAACAGACATAGGATTCTACAGGACAACTCCTGATGGGAAAATACTTTATGCCAATCCTGCTCTGGTAAAAATGCTTGGATATTCTTCCTTTGAAGAACTCTCAAAAAGGAATCTCGAAAAAAATGGCTTTGAGCCAGACTACCCGAGGAGTAAGTTCAAGGAGGCAATGGAAAAATACGGAGAAGTCCAGGGCTTTATCTCCGCATGGAAAACCAGGAACGGGAAAACTCTTTATGTAAGGGAAAGTGCAAGGGCAGTAAAGGACGAATCCGGAAAAATTCTGTATTACGAAGGCACTGTGGTGGATATTACAGAAGCATGGAAGGCGAGCCATAGAATAGAACACCTTAACCGTGTACTTATGGCTATAAGAGGGGTAAACCAGTTAATCACAAAGGAAAAGAATAAGAAAAGGTTAATTGAAAAGGCATGTAACACTCTAATCACCACAAGGGGATATCACAGCGCATGGGCAGTGCTCTTTGATGGAAAGGGGAATTTCCTGACTGCAACAGAGGCAGGCCTCGGTAAAGATTTCGAGCCTTTAAAGGCCATGTTAAAAAGGGGAGAACTAAACGAATGCATAAGAAGAGCACTTGCAAAACCAGAAGTAGTTGTAATCGAAAATACCCATAGGGAGTGCAAGGAATGCCCCCTTGCAGGAAAAGAGCCTGCCATAAGAACAATGACCGTGCGTCTGGAATACAGGGGAAATCTTTATGGAATAATTTCAGTCTCCCTGCCTCCTGATATTATGGAGGATAAAGAAGAGAAGGCCCTTTTTAAGGAAGTTGCCGGAGATATTGCCTTCGCTCTTCATGATATAGACCTGGAAGAGGAAAGAAAAGAGACCGAAAGAATTTTAAGGGAAAATGAAGAAAAATACCGTAAACTCTTCGAAAGCGCCAACGATGCCATTTTCATTATGGAGGGGGATAAGTTTATAGACTGCAATTTGATGGCGGTCAAAATGTTTGGCTGCAAGACAAAGGAGGAGGTGCTGGGAAAAACTCCCTACAGGGAATTCTCCCCTCCCCTTCAGCCCGATGGGCGAAAATCGGAAGAGGCAGCACTGGAAAGAATAAATAATGCACTGAAGGGCTTCCCCCAGCTGTTCGAGTGGAAACATCGGAGGGCCGATGGGATAACCTTTGATGCTGAGATAAGTTTAAACAGAATAGACTTCGGAAGGAAAAAATACATTCTTGCCATAGTAAGGGATGTAACTGCATGGAAAAAGGCCCAACAGGAAATTGAGGAAAGCCGCGCAAAGCTCCTGAAAGCCCAACAGGTTGCCCGAATGGGTTTTATAGAATGGGACCTTAATAAAAACACACTGGAATTTTCAGAGGAAATAGTAAATCTCTTCGGGGTAAAACCCAACAAAGAATGGACTATAACAGAATTCATAAAAAAAATTGTGCATCCTGAAGATACCAGAATAATACAACGAAACATCAATCACCTGAGAAGAGGGGAAAAACCCGTGGGAGCCATTTTTAGAGCCGTCCGTCCAGATGGAAATATCATCTGGGTACACGCCCAGGCAGAGGTTATAAAAGATAAAAGAAACAAACCGGTAAAGGTTCTGGGCACAGTAGTTGACATAACAAAACTCAAGGAAGCTGAGGAAGCCCTCAAAAAAAGCGAGGAAAAATACAGAGAACTTGTGGAAAATGCTAACACAATAATTATAAGGATGGACAGGGAGGGAAGGGTTTTGTTTTTTAATGAGTTCGCTCAGAAATTCTTCGGTTACACAGAAGAAGAAATCCTTGGGAAGCATGTGGTAGGGACCATCGTCCCCGAGAGAGAAAGCACAGGCAGAGATCTAAGGACTTTACTGGACGACATTTGTAAAAATCCGGAGAAATATCAGTACAACATAAACGAAAATATAAAGAAAAACGGAGAAAGGGTATGGATAGCATGGGCCAACAGGGTGCTCACCGACAACAGGGGTAACCCTATAGGCGTCCTGAGCATAGGGACTGACATTACAGCCCAGAAGAAGGCAGAGCAAGCTCTTAAAGAAAGTGAAGAAAAATATCGTTCACTGGTAAATAACTCTCCAGATGGAATATTTATAATAGACTTCGATGGCAGGCTGCTTTCCGTAAATGAAGCAATGACCAGAGTTCTGGGTTACTCAGAGGAAGAGCTTCTTAAAATGAACATCTGGGATTTGCTCAGCAAAAAACAAAAGGCCCTTTATAAAAAAAGAATAAAAAGATTAATACAGGGAGAATCACTTCTGGAACCGGCAGAATATGAAATAACAGCGAAAGATGGAAAAAAGTATCTTGTAGAAATCCGTTCTGTTCCTTACCGGCACAAGGGAAAAGTTATTGGTCTTCAGGGAATAGCAAGGGACATAACAGAAAGAAAAAGGATGGAGGAGAAGCTTAAGAAGTATTTTGAGAGACTGGAGACACTGAGGAAAATGGACCTCGCCATTCTCGAAACAATATCACCCTACAAGGTTGCCCGGGCAGCTATAACACACATTAAAAACTTAATATCATGTCAGCGTGTAAGCGTGTCCGTTTTTGATTTTGAGAATAAAACCGTTCAGGTGCTTGCCGCCACGGGAAAAGCAAGCGAACCCCTGGGAAATGGCATCTCGTTTCCAATTACCGATTATCACAACATTGCAAGCTTACGAGAGGGAAAAATAAGGGCTGTAACCAACATCAGACGCCTTAAAAAACCCTACCTGATAGATTTAGAACTCGAAAAACAGGGAATCCTTTCTTATATGGCAGTTCCCATCATGGTTGAAGGAGATTGTATAGGTTCCCTCAATATAGGTTTTTCCTCACCTCATCGCTTCACCGAAGAAGAAAAGGAAATTGCGGTGGAGATTGCAAACTCACTGGGTATAGCCATACATCAGGCACAGATCCATGAGGAACTGGAAAAATACTCGAGAAAGCTGGAGGACCTGGTTCAGGAAAGGACCAGAGAACTGGAAGAAATAAACGAGGAACTCAAATCTTTCGTCTATACAGTATCCCATGATCTTAAAGCTCCACTCAGATCAATGTACGGATTTGCAGAAGCTCTTCTCGAAGACTACGCTAAGGAACTTCCACCTGAAGGAAGGGAATATGCACACCGCATAAAAAAAGCTGCCGTAAATATGCAGGAAATGATACAGGACCTCCTGGAGTATTCCAGAATAACCAGAATGGAGATAGTGCCCAAGAAAGTTAATCTTAATGAGGTGATTAAAACAACAATAGAAAGTTTAAGGTCTGAAATTGAGGCTAAAAATGCAAGAATTGAGGTCAAATCGCCCCTTCCAGCGGTAAAGGGCAATTCCACAATTCTCGGTCTAATTTTACTTAACCTCCTGTCCAATTCCATAAAATTTGTGGAAGAAGGTGTTACTCCGGAGGTAAAGATCTGGGCTGAGGAAAGCAAAAATAAGGTTAGACTTTACATAAAGGACAATGGAATAGGTATTCCCGAGGAATACCAAAAGAAAATATTCAAAGTTTTTGAAAGGCTGCACGGCATAGAATCCTATCCCGGCACAGGGATAGGACTTGCCATTGTAAAGAAAGCGATAGAAAGGCTTGGGGGAAAAATTGGACTTGTATCAGAGCCCGGAAGGGGAAGTACTTTCTGGATTGAATTAAATAAAGAAAAATAATATAAATAATTATGTATTTTTTAATTTTAGGTCGTGGAGGATAATAAAAAATGGAGGATCTGTTACCCAAACAAAACAGGTTAATAATGGTTGTGGAGGACAACCCGGACGATATCTTCTTTATTAAGAGGGCGCTTTCAAAGGCACAGGTTAAAAACCCAACTTACTTTGCTAAGGACGGTGAAGAAGCCATATCCTTTCTATCAGAGGGGGATAAAAAAATACCTTCTATAAAAAAATACTCCATACCGCCTATTCTAATACTGCTCGACCTGAAACTTCCCCGGGTTTCCGGTTTTGAATTCCTGTCATGGCTTCGTTCTCAAAAAATTCCCCTTAAGCTAACCCCTGTTATAGTATTAACCTCTTCTACCCAGGTGGACGATATAAACAAAGCCTACGAACTGGGTGCCAATTCATATCTTGTAAAGCCTGTAAACTCTTATTTTCTTACAGAGATGATGGTAAATATTAAAATGTACTGGCTTGTATTAAATGAGCCACCCCATCTTTATTTAAGGATAGATAATGGATAAAAATCTCAGGATAATCCTCATCGATGACAATCCCGACGATAGATTGCTTGTTGAGAGGATCCTCAAAAAGGAATTTCCCGATCTTGAGATCGTACACATAAAAAACGCCAGGGAATTTGAGTCCAATATTCAGGGCTGCAATTTCGATCTTGTAATTACCGATTACAGACTAAGGTGGACAGATGGTATAGAAATTCTTTCCATTGTAAAGAAAATGTGCCCTGATAAACCCGTAATAATGTTTACAGCTACAGGAACCCAGGAAGTTGCTGTGCAGGCGATGAAGCTCGGGCTGGATGATTACGTAATAAAATCTCCCCAGCACTTTAAAAGGCTTCCACCTGCAATAAGAAGTGCCCTTCAAAAAATGAAGCAGAAAAAAGCCCTGAGGGAAGCAGAGGATAAATACAGGAAATTATTTACCAATATTCCGGTAGGCCTCTACAGAACCACCCCGGATGGAAAGATAGTTGATGCAAATCCAGCCCTTGCAAGGCTCCTTGGATTTGAAAGCCCTGAAGAGATCCTGGAAACAAACGTAATGGAATTTTTCCTCAGAACGGAAGAAAGGGAAAAACTGCTGGCCATGTTAAAGGAAAAGGAAGTGGTAACGAACTATCAAATCCAGCTCAAAACCAGAACAGGCGAAACAATATGGGTAGAAGACAGTGTGCGTGCTGTGGTGAACGAAGAAGGAAGCATAATCTATATGGAAGGAATTATTACTGATATTACCGCAAAGAAGAAGGCTGAGGAAAACACAAAACGCCTTCTGAAGCAGTTAGAAGAAAACTTTGAGGGAATTATACACGTTCTTTCCGAGACGGTTGAAGGCAAGGATCCCTATACTGCAGGCCATCAGAAGAGAGTCGCACATATATGCAGGGAAATAGCCGAAGAAATGGGTCTTCCCCCTGATCAGATAACCGGTTTATACTATGGTGCCTTAATACATGACCTTGGAAAAATCTCCATTCCTGCAGAACTTCTATCCAGACCGGCAAAATTGACCCCTGCGGAATTTAATCTTATAAAGGACCATCCCGAAGCAGGGTACAGGATACTGAAAAACATAAAATTTCCATGGCCAATAGCAGAAATGGTTCTCCAGCATCACGAAAGGCTGGATGGGTCCGGATATCCCGGAGGATTGAAGGGGAAAAGCATTACTCTGGAGGCGAAAATTCTCGCTGTGGCAGATGTGGTGGAAGCGATGAGCTCCCACAGGCCCTATCGACCGGCCTGTAAACTCGAAGAAGCCATTGAAGAAATAGTAAAAAACAAAGGAATACTTTACGATCCGGATGTAGTGGATGCCTGTGTTCTTGTATATCAGAACGGTAAATTAAATTTCCTTCAGAAGAACAAAAAGGGGAAGATAAAAAAGCGGGACGATTGAACCTTTCTCCTGATTTTCGTATCAGATAATATGAATAAAAAAACAGGAGAGGACTATGAAAAAAACGGTCTGGCTGGTAATATTTCTCATCGTTTTACTGCTTCTAACAGCAGGAGCTATTTTTAAATTAAAGGGAAATAACTCGTACCGGAGGTACAAATT
>JAMOUL010000151.1 GCA_027062035.1 Candidatus Aminicenantota bacterium
ATCAGATTTTTATCAGGAGGTGAAGATATGGTGGACGTGTCTTTCATAGAGAATGTGGATGGGGATTTGAAGGAGTATATCTCCACCCTTGGGCTTGATGAGGAGGCTGCATCTCTGTTCCTTCTGGGATACATCGTCGGGGAAATCGGGGTGAGGCAATATAAGGATTATGGACACAAGCCCATACTGAACAAAATCAACTTTCAGGGGATGGACGTGGAGAGATTGCTGATTCTCTTCAACGAGGTACTGGAAAAACTCCATCAGATGAAGATATATGGGGTGGAGAAGATATACCACGAGGCAAAGAGGTTGATGGACAGAAATTTAAATCGGTGGAGCAAGAGTCCGCAGGAGAACGTTTATTATCTCCTGTCGGGCTATGCATACAGGACGGCAAAAGCCCTTTCAAAAGGAGGTGAGTAAGATGGGTGAAATTAAAAATAATAGCGAAATCCTGTATCTGTACGAGGCTATAATGTGTAATCCCAATGGGGACCCCGACAATGAGAACAAGCCCCGCATGGACTGGAAAACCCGCAAGAATCTGGTTTCCGATGTCCGTCTCAAGAGGTACATAAGGGATTATTTGAATATAGTCAAGAATCTGGATATATTTGTCAGGAAAGTGGATGGGCGTCATGTGGATGCAACGGATAGGGTCACAGAACTATTAAAGGAGAAAACGGGAAGTTCTGACCTGAAAGATGCCAATAAGATTCTTAAACTTGCGAAGGAGAAGTGGATTGACGTCAGGTTGTTCGGAGCCGTCATTCCCATAAAAGGCGAAAAATCGGGTGGTGGAGCGGGGCAGTCCATTTCGATTACCGGACCTGTCCAGTTCACCTGGGGTTATTCCCTGAATAAGGTGGAATTGCTGGATTCTGCCACCATCACAAGCGTATTCTCTGCTGCTAAGGAGACAGGTGGTACTTTCGGAAAGGACTGGAAGGTAAAGTACTCCCTTCTCGCCTTCTATGGGCGAATCAATAAGTATTCTGCCCGTGAATCTGACATGACTGAAGATGATTTGAAACTTCTGGAAGAAGCCATATGGAATGCATTGGAGACGCAAACCAATACCCGGACGAAAATAGGACAGTTTCCCCTGCTCTACATGCGGGTGGAGATGAAGGAGGATAGCAATCGCATTCTCGGTGATTTGAGGCAGTATATCTCCATAGAGCCCGATGAGAATATCGAGTCAACGAAGGATTACACTCTGGATTTGACCCGACTCATCGAGAAGCTGAAATCCGCCGACTTTGTGAATAAGGTATATGTGAAGGTTTCCGATGGGTTAAACATCAAGGGTAATCTCGAAGACATAGGAGAGAAACTGGTTAGATTATGAGGGTTCTAAAGTTCGATTTGAAGGGCAAGATGGCCCATTTCAGGCCCTTTTACACCAATGCCAATTCCCTGTCCTATGGTTTTCCACCCCGAAGCACAATTGCAGGCCTTCTCGCCGGGATTAAGGGACTTCCGAGGGACCAGTATTACGACGAGTTTTCACCGGATAAAGCAAAGATATCCGTCAGATTGATGACCCCTATTCGCAGGATTATGTACAGTGTGAATTATGTGAGGACCAAGAAGGGGGACTGGGGTTTGAAGAAAATTCTGGAGAAGGGTTTCGAAACCTACCCCATGTCCATACAGGTAATCCTTCCCGAGAATGGCGATTTTCTGGATTACAGGATATATTTCGCCCATGAGGACGAGAAATTCTTTCAGGAATTGGTGAATGCCATAAGCGAAGGTGGAAAATACTTTCCATATCTGGGCATAACAGAATTTCTGGCGTGGATAGATAATTTGGAAGTGGTGGATGGAAATCAAACCAAGAGCAGGGTGGTGCATTCTGTGGCTCCCTTTTCTATAATCGAGAAGGTGGATTTCTCCAGAACAACCCATCTGCTGGTGGATAAAATGGTTGGGCATTTTCAGGTAGAAGGGGGTTTTCGCAAGCCCTATCCCGGGGCAACCGGTGAATATGCCTACAATCCGGATGCAAAGCCGATTTATCTGAGGGAAGAGGTTCCGGTTGTGGCGGTGGGGAAAGAGAATATCATCTGGCTATAATATGTTCTTGGCAAGGCCGGGTGAGCCCTTAAAGGAGCATCTCGATGCTGTTGGTAAATACATGGAAAGGGTATTCTCGGAACAACGTAATCTCATATCCCTGAAGAACCTTCCTTCCCCTGAGTTCTTTTATCTCGTGGGATTTTCCCATGATTTCGGGAAGTACACTTCCTATTTTCAGAAGTATTTGGAGACGGGTAAGCGGGCACCCCGCAACCTGCACCACCACTCCCTGATTTCCGCATTCTATTCCGCATGGAGAGTCAGCAGGCTGACGAGCGATGAAAAATTGTGGTATATAGCCTTCTTCGTCGTCAAACATCATCACGGGGACTTTTCGAATGTGGATTTGAAGGAGATGGACAGGGACAAGGATTTTATAAAGACACAGGTGGAGGACATTTGCAAGCATTCGGAGTTAATATCGCAGGATCTGGGGGATGATGTAAAGGA
>JAMOUL010000152.1 GCA_027062035.1 Candidatus Aminicenantota bacterium
TTGACAAATAATTTTTATTGATATAGAATAATTTTAGATTATGAAAAGTTTCAATCCATTGATTTCAGATTTTTTAGTTCCTAACATATTAATAGATAGAACTAATAGGAGGTAATCATGTCAGTTATTGAAATTAAAAAGGGGATTTATTCGGTAGGTGCTATTCACTGGGACAGGAGATTGTTTGACGAACTTGTTCCAACTCCCGATGGCACAACCTATAATGCATATCTAATAAAGGGTAGCGAAAAAACCGCACTAATAGACACTGTGGACCCTGAAAAAACACATATTCTTATCCGTAATTTAAAGCACCTCAATGTGAAAAGGATCGATTATGTCATAGCCAATCATGCTGAACAGGACCATTCCGGAAGCATCCCGACTATTCTTGAAATGTATCCCGAGGCAAAGGTGGTAACCAATGCCAAATGCAAGGGTATGCTCATGGACCTTCTAACAATACCGGAAGAAAGGTTTATGGTAATAAAGGACAGGGAAAGCATATCTCTGGGAGACAGGACCCTTCAATTTATTTTCGCTCCCTGGGTCCACTGGCCGGAGACAATGTTTACTTACTTAGAGGAGGATAGAATTCTCTTTACCTGCGACCTTTTTGGCTCCCATTTTGCGACTTCAAGGCTCTACGCAAATGAGGACGAAAAGGTCCTGGAGGACGCCAAGAGATACTATGCAGAAATAATGATGCCCTTCAGGGTTCAGATTAAAAAATACCTGGACTGGGTGGAGGAACTTTCTCCGGAGATCATTGCCCCCAGCCATGGTCCTCTATGGAAAAATCCGGATTTTATAATCCGTGCCCACAGGGAATGGGTATCAGATTCCTTTAAAAACATAGTATTAATCCCTTACATTTCAATGCACCACAGCACAAAGCAAATGGTTGAATACCTGGCTGATGCACTTGTGGAAAGGGGAATTGAAGTATCATTATTCAACCTCACGGTAACGGATATAGGAAAATTTGCAATTGCCCTTGTAGATGCTCCTACCATGGTACTCGGCGCGCCTACAGTTCTCGTGGGGACTCATCCGGCTGCTATATATGCAGCGTATCTTACAAATGCTTTAAGGCCAAAATTGAAGTATGTGGGGATCATAGGCTCTTACGGCTGGGGTGGGAAAGCAGTGGATCACATAAAGGCTCAGCTTTCGTCTCTCAGGGTAGAACTATTTGAGCCAGTACTCAGCAAGGGAGTTCCCGGAGATGAGGATTTTAAAAATCTCGATAAACTGGCTGAAGAAATTCTAAAAAAACATAAAGAACTGGGATTGAAATAAATAAAACAAGAAATAAAGGAGGTAAAAAATGGAAGGAAGGTTTCCATTAATTGGAGAAAAATTTCCGGAATTAGAGGTAATAACAACCCACGGGAAAATTAAACTTCCCGATCACTATGCAGGAAAATGGTTCATACTGTTCAGCCATCCAGCTGACTTTACTCCTGTGTGCACAACTGAGTTCGTGGCTTTTCAGAAACGCTACGACGAATTCAAGAAACTCAATACAGAGCTGATAGGTCTCAGTATAGATCAGGTATTTTCCCACATTAAATGGGTTCAGTGGATAAAGGAGAACCTGAACATTGAGATCAAATTTCCTGTGATCGCAGACGACACCGGCCAGGTATCCGGCAAACTGGGTCTCATTCATCCGGGAAAGGGAACCAACACTGTAAGGGCAGTTTTCATCGTAGACCCCAAGGGCTTCATAAGGGCAATCCTGTACTATCCCCAGGAACTTGGAAGAAACATGGATGAAATCCTGAGAATGATAAGGGGATTCCAGGTCTCAGAAAAGTATGGAGTAGCAATACCTGCCAACTGGCCCAATAACGAACTCGTGGGAGACGAAGTAATAGTACCACCTGCCATGACGGAAAAGGACGCAGAGGAAAGGACCAAGAAGTACGACTGTTTCGACTGGTGGTTCTGCCACAAGAAAGTCTGAATATACAGGGTAAAACCAGGGGGCGGGTTTCCGCCCCCATGATTTTTTTAAGGAGGTGAAGCATGAAGCTTAAACATTTAGCCATACTTTTCGCTGTAATCGCCCTTATAGCAATGCCTGTCCTTGGACAGGGAAAGGGCAAAAAAATGGCCAAAAAGGAAATTAAGGTTATGAAAATGATGATGCATGGGTCCATGATGCAACCAAGGATGCCACTGATAGGCGACAAATTTCCTGCCATGAAAGTCCAGACAACCCACGGGAAAATTAAACTTCCCGATCACTATGCAGGAAAATGGTTCATACTGTTCAGCCATCCAGCTGACTTTACTCCTGTGTGCACAACTGAGTTCGTAGCCTTTCAGAAACGCTACGATGAATTCAAGAAACTCAACACAGAGCTGATAGGTCTCAGCATAGACCAGGTATTTTCCCACATTAAATGGGTGGAATGGATCAACAGGAATCTAAAGGTAAAAATACAGTTTCCTATAATTGCAGATGACACGGGAAAGGTAGCCCACAAACTCGGGCTTATTCACCCCAAGAAGGGAGCTACAACAGTAAGGGGAGTTTTCATTGTAGATCCCAAGGGCATAATCAGGGCAATCCTTTATTATCCTCAGGAACTCGGAAGAAATATGGACGAAATTCTGAGGATGGTCAAAGCTCTTCAAATCTCCGATGCCAACGGAGTGGCAATGCCTGCAAACTGGCCTAAAAACGAACTTATTAAGGATAAGGTCATTGTTCCTCCAGCCTCTTCCTGCCAGGAAAAGATGAAAAGACTCGAGGATCAGAAAAAGGGATTGCACAGGTGTTTTGATTGGTGGTTCTGCTATAAAAAGTTAAAATATTAATTGTAATTAATTTTATGGGAAAGGGGATAGTTCCCCCTTTCCCTCAAAAACAAGGGGGGTCAAATGAAAAAAATGACTGAAAAAGCCCTGCAGGATGCCTTTGCAGGGGAATCAATGGCACACATGAAGTATATGATTTTCAGCGAAATAGCTGAAAAGGAAGGCTTCAAGAACATCGCAAGGCTCTTTAGAGCGATAGCCTACGCCGAACTTGTGCACGCTAAAAATCATGCCAGAAACCTTGGATATATTAAGGACACCAAGGAAAATCTCCTGACCGGGATAGAGGGGGAAAAATTCGAAATAGAGGAAATGTATCCTGCATACGATGCCATAGCGAAACTTCAGGAGGAAAAGGGAGCCGAACGCTCCATTCACTATGCCATAGAAGCTGAAAAAATACACATGGATCTCTATAGAAGCGCAAGGGAAGAGGTTGAACACGGAAAGGATATGGATATCTCAGATATTTACATATGTCCTGTCTGCGGCTATACGTTCGTTGGAAATAATCCACCGGACAAATGTCCTGTATGTGGGCTTCCAAAGGAAAAATTTCTAAAATTTTAATAAAGGAGGGAAAAAATGAAAGATTTTAAGGAATTACTCCAGTCAGGAGATTGGAAAGGAGAAAAACACGTCCCTTCCATTGAAATTAAGAGCAAGGGAGAAAAGGTAACGGTAGAAGTTGGAGTCGGTAAGGAAATACCGCATCCCAACACCACCGAACACCATATTAGCTGGATCGAAGTCTACTTCCTCCCTGAAGGCGAAAAGTTTCCTTACCTTATAGGTAAATATGAATTTACTGCCCATGGAGCATCTACTCAGGGACCTAACACAGGAGGAGTTTATACCGAACCCTGGGTTACTATAACCTTTAAAACAGAAAAACCGGGCACCATATATGCCCTTTCCTATTGCAATATACACGGATTGTGGACTAACTCTGCGGACCTCAAACTCTGAGGAGGAAAAAATGCAACTTGAATCTTTTACCCTGGAAGAGCTTCTACTTACCGCGCTGAAATCCGAAATAGAGAGCAGAGACATCTATAAAAAAATTTCCATGGCAGTTTCCAACGCACTCCTTAAGGATAGATTCGAATTTCTCGCAGGGGAAGAAGAAAAACACAGAGAATTTATAGAACACATTTATAAAGGAAAATTTCCTGATCGTGAGATAAAACTGCCTGATAAAACGCCTGTACCTCTTCCTGAAGTAAAATTTGAAACGGAGGACGTACCCTTAAGCGAAATTCTCGATCAATCAATGAAGGCAGAGCTGGCAGCCCACGATTTTTACAAAGCACTTGCGGAAAAATTTCCTGAGGACAGGGAGGTCAGAAAAACGCTACTATTCTTCTCTTCCATGGAGATGGGACACTACCAGCTCCTGAAACTGGAACGTGAAAATATAGAAAGATTTGAAGAATGGGAAGAATTTAACCCTATGGTTCACATAGGGGCTTAAACTTTTAGGAGGTGAAAAAATGGCATCAAAGGAATTAATGGATTTATTGAACGAGGCTATTGCAAGGGAAATCCAGGTCTCTATTCAATACATGTGGCAACATGTTCTCTGGAAGGGAGTTAAGGGATTTGCAGTAAAGGAAGAATTCGAAAAGATAGCCATAGAGGAAATGAAACATGCAGAAGCTATAGCTGAAAGGCTCGCCTATCTTGGCGGAAAACCGACGACCAAACCGGCACCAATTTTTGTAGGAGACTCCCTCAAGGAAATGCTCCAACAGGATGTAAAGGATGAGGAAAACGCAATTCAACTTTACAGAAAGATCATCCACAAGGCCCAGGAAGAGGAGGACTTTACAACTGCAAGGCTCTTCAGAAAAATCCTGCAGGATGAAGAGGAACACCACGACACATTTTCAGGACTTTTAGAAGACCTGTAATCCCTGAGAAAATGGATACTAAGGTTCTTCATAAAATTTCATATGGTCTTTATATAGTAAGTTCTTTCGATGGTCAAAAACTTAATGGGCAAATAGCCAACACGGTCTTTCAGGTGACATCCACTCCACCGAGAATAGCGGTCTGTCTAAATAAAGAAAATCTAACCCATAGCCTTGTGGAAAAAAGCGGGGTTCTTTCCATATCAATCCTGGAGCAGGACACCCCCTTTAAGTTCATCGGACTCTTCGGATTTCGATCTGGAAGGGAAATAGACAAATTCGCTGGGTTAAATTACAAAACAGGAAAAACAGGAGCACCCATTGTTATGGATTACGCCCTTGCTTATATGGAAATCAAGGTAACAATGAAGGCCGATGCAGATACTCATACCTTATTTATTGGAACCCTGGAAGACGCCCGTATTCTCAAAGAAGGAACGCCTCTCACCTACGATTATTATCACAGGGTATTAAAGGGAAAGGCCCCCAAAACAGCACCCACTTATATAAAGGAATAAAAGGAGGGAAAAAATGAAAAAATACGTTTGCACGGTTTGTGGATATATTTATGACCCTGCAGAGGGAGACCCTGAAAACGGAGTACAGCCAGGAACTCCCTTTGAACAGGTCCCTGAGGATTGGGTTTGTCCCGTCTGTGGCGCATCAAAGGACCTTTTTGAAGAGGTGGAAGAATAAAACGAAGGGGAGAGAAGAACTTGCATTAACTTGAAATTATTTCAAGACTGTATATATAATTTTAGAAAAATTGATTTAAGGAGGTAAAAATGGATGCAGTTCTTCTCTCCCGCATCCAGTTTGGTGTAGCGGCAGGCTTTCACTTTCTGTTTCCTCCTACAACCCTCGGCTTATCTCTGGTCATTCTTGTAATCGAATCTCTTTACCTGAAGTACAATGAAGAAATCTACAGAAGAATTTCTGATTTTCTCATCAAAATTTTAGCTCTTGTTTTTGTTCTGGGAACCGCTACAGGAATAACACTGGAGTTTTCCTTCGGAACAAACTGGTCAAATTACTCCAGGGTGGTCGGGGACATTTTTGGAGCTCCACTTGCTGCGGAAGGTGTTTTCGCATTCTTCCTGGAATCCATGTTTCTTGGAGTGCTGGTTTTTGGTAGAAAAAGGGTTTCCAGGAAGCTCTTCTGGTGGTCAGCCTTCTTTGTATTCTTCGGGTCCCATCTTTCAGGTCTGTGGATAATAATCGCCAATTCCTGGATGCAGACACCTGCCGGCTACAAAATGGTAAATGGGATAGCCAGACTTACAAACTTCTTCCAGGCGGCAGTAAATCATTCCACTGTAGAACGCTATCTTCATACCATAGCGGCAGGATGGATTACAGGCTCACTCCTGGTTGCAGGAATTGCAGCATATTACCTCATCAAAAACCTTTATACAGAGGAAGCTAAAATTCTCCTGAAAAAAGCCTTCACAATTTTCGCCATAGTATCAATCCTCCAGCTCTTCCTCGGACACTTCCATTCCATAGAAGTTGCAAAATATCAGCCTGAGAAAATGGCAGCCTTTGAAGCTCTATGGGAAAGTCAGGAAGGCGCACCCCTTGCAATTTTTGGAATTCCTGACACAGACGCTCAAAAAACCCATCTTTACATTGGAATTCCTAAAATGTTGAGCTATCTCATCTATTTCGATACCAAGGCAAAGGTTAAGGGACTCAATGAATTTCCAAGGGAAAACTGGCCACCTGTATTTGGCACCTTCCTGTCCTATCATCTTATGATTATTTTCGGAGGATGGTTTATTCTTCTGGCCATTCTGGGATTTTATCTTATGAAAAGGAACAGGATTTTCTCCTCCAGATGGTTTCTGAAATTATTGTTATATTCAATCCCCCTACCGTACCTTGCGAACACCTTCGGGTGGATCGCGGCTGAAGTGGGAAGACAGCCCTGGGCAGTTTACAGGATAATAAGAACAAAGGATGCTGCATCGGTAGTAGTTCCCGCAGGACAGATACTGTTTACCCTGATAATATTTACCCTGATTTACTCACTCTTCTTCGTGGTAGGACTCCACTTCCTGAAAAAAATTGTAAAAAAAGGTCCCGTTGAAGGCCTACCACAGGGATATTAAGGAGGTGAAGAATGGAAGCTTTACAGATTATCTGGTATATATTAATAGGGGTATTATTCCTCGGTTATTCTGTGCTGGATGGTTTCGACCTGGGAATAGGCGTACTCTTTCCCTTTATTGCAAAAAAGGAAGAAGAAAAGAGGATACTCCTAAATGCCATTGGTCCTTTCTGGGACGGCAATGAGGTGTGGATCCTGACGGGTGGAGGCGCGCTCTTTGCTGCATTTCCCCATGCTTATGCTACCGTATTTAGCGGATTCTACCTTGCTCTCATGCTCGTACTATTTGCCCTTATCTTCAGAGCGGTATCCTTCGAATTCAGAGCCCATTCCGAAAGGAAAAAGTTCTGGGAATGGACTTTCATAATAGGTAGTTTCCTTCCTGCTCTTTTATATGGAGTGGCGCTTGGAAACGTGGTTTATGGGGTACCCATCAAATTAATAAACGGAAACATGGAATTCGCCGGAAACTTCTTCACACTGCTCCGCCCCTATCCACTCATAATAGGGATCTTTGGTCTTGTTATGTTTCTCCTTCAGGGAGCGACTTATGCTGTTCTTAAGTCAGAAGGTGAACTTCAGGAAAGGGCACGTACAGCCGCCAGAAAGGCCTGGTGGGGATTTCTTTTTATGGCAATAGTGTCCTTCATCCTTACCGCAATCCTCCTTCCCCATGCCATCAAAAGGCCGCTCGCATGGATAGCCGCAATAATAACCTTCGCTGGCTGGTACATGATTTATCCTGCTCTAAAGAAAGGGGCAGATTCCCTTGCTTTCTACATGTCCTCTCTGGCTATTGTGGGCCTCTGGGGAATTATAGGAGCCATCCATTTCCCCAACCTTGTAAGGTCCATTAATGACCCCGCCAATCTATCAATAACTATTTACAATGCCTCCTCTTCAAAGCTTACCCTGACGGTAATGCTGATAATTGCTCTGATCGGCATGCCCATAGTTATCCTTTACACCGCCTACATTTACAAATGGTTTAAAGGAAAGGTAAAGCTGGAGGAAGGAGCTTATTAAGGAGACAAAAATGGAGGATAAAAAGAAACTGGTCCTTGAAGTTATGAGAAAATCTGGAAAACCCATGAAAACCGGAGAGATCGCGAAGGCAACAGGACTCGATTCCAAAGAGGTCGGCAAAATAATCAAAGAACTTAAGAAAGAGGGGAAAATTTCTTCTCCCAAAAGGTGCTTCTACTCACCAGTTGAATAGTGGGAAGGGGGAATTCCCCCTTCCAGATCACCATGAAAGTTAAAGATATCAAATGGGATTCAAAGGGCATTTTTTTAGAAAGGCCCAATAGATTTGTGGGAATAGTCAGGATATTAACGCCTAAAAATGAGGGTATCCACAGGGTTCACATACATGACCCTGGAAGGTTGGAGGAAATTTTGTTTCCCGGAAATACGGTTTATTTAAAAAGGGAAAATTCTCCAGGGAGAAAAACGAAATGGGACCTTATTGCAGGAGAAGTTAACGGAAAACCCGTGTTTACCAACTCCAGATATCACAGGGAAATTTCCCTGTGGGTTATAAAACATCTGAAAATTTTCGGGGAGGTTGACAAAATAATTCCTGAATTTACTTACAAAAGAAGCAGAATGGACTTTCTCCTTATCAAAAAAGACAGAGAAATCCTGGTAGAAACCAAGGGTTGCACCCTTGCAAAGAAAAACATTGCCCTTTTCCCGGATGCCCCCACCACAAGGGGAAAGCGGCATGTCGAGGAACTAATTGAAGCAAGGAAGGAAGGAAAGGAAGCGGCACTTCTAATTCTTGTCTTTCGGCAAGAGGCAAGGTGTTTCTCTCCCAATTTCGAAACTGACCCTGAATTTTCCAGAACCTTTTTAGAAGCCCTGAAAAACGATGTAAAAATTTATCCCCTGGTTTTTTCCTATTCAGGAGAAAGTATTTCATATTTAACTAAAATACCAATTTGCGTCCATTCCGGTTAAAATATTTCATATGGATACGTCAGAGCTTAATGATATAAGAACCATTTTTAATAAAAGAAAGGGAGAAATAGAGGAACGCCTGAAGGAATTTCGTCTCGTCCTTAAAAGGAATAATCCCAGGGAATTGTTCGGCGAGCTTGCCTTCTGTCTTTTAACCCCTCAGTCCAGGGCCAAAACATGCTGGGCTGCCATAGAAAGATTAAAGAAAACCGGAATTCTCTACGATGGTTCTGCTCCGGAAATAGAAAAGCACCTTACAGGGGTAAGATTTAAAAGGAACAAATCCAGATATATAGAAGAGGCCAGGGAAAAATTTTTAAAAGACAATAGGTTTACACTTATGGAAAATATCGCCTCCCGCTCTCCCCATGAAGCAAGGGAATGGCTGGTTAAAAATGTGAAGGGGATGGGGATGAAGGAAGCAAGCCACTTCCTGAGGAACATAGGGCTGGGAGAGGACCTTGCAATTCTGGACAGACACATTTTAAAGAATCTGAAGGCTCTGAAAGTTATCAGGGACATTCCCGCCTCAATCTCACCTAAAAAATACTTAAACATTGAGGAAAGAATGAGAAAATTTTCCAGGGATATTGGAATCCCGATGTCCGTTCTGGACCTTGTTTTCTGGTGCAGAGAAACAGGAGAAATTTTTAAATAGGAGGGGAAAAAATGAAACTAAAACCGGAAATAATGAAAAAAATCCTCGAATTTCAGAAAACCGAAATCGACGAGTCCCTTGTTTACAGAAAGCTCGCTAAAAAAACAAAGGGCGAAAACCAGAAGGTCCTCGAAAGGATAGCGGATGATGAAGTGCGCCACTATCTGAAGTGGAGGGAGTATACAGGAAAGGATATGAAGCCAAACAAAATAAAGGCCTTCTTCTATTCCCTTATTGCCACGGTCTTCGGTATTACATTCGCCATAAAAATGATGGAAGGGGGAGAAAGAAAGGCAGAGGAAGAATATTCACTTGTAAAGGGGGAAGTTCCAGACGCTGAAGAAATTATAAGGGATGAACTGGAGCACGAATACTCGCTTATCAACATGATAAACGAGGAAAAAATAAACTACATCGGGTCAATGGTTCTCGGCGTGAATGATGCCATTGTTGAACTTACCGGGGCCCTTGCAGGATTGACC
>JAMOUL010000153.1 GCA_027062035.1 Candidatus Aminicenantota bacterium
TAAGTTCCGGAAGTTCTTCCTTGAGAACCTCAACAATTTCGTACTTTCTCACGAGTTTTGCCTTCTTTCCGTCCTTAAGTTCAACTTCCTGTTCAAACTCAACAACATCGCCTTTCTTTTTATCAACAAAGAGTTCAAAAAGGTCAGGGTTCATCTCATCCCATTTTAAATGCAAAAGCCCTTTATCCTGCTTCTTTATAAGTTTTCCGTCAAGCCTATCCTCATAATTTACGAGAAGATAAAGGCCTTCTTTTGCATTCTCCTCCGTTGGAATGTATTTTGCAAACTGCTTTCTAAGTTTTTCAATTTCCTCATCAACATCGGTGTCAAGAACCTTCTTTATTCTCTTCTCTACCTTGATCTGAGAGAGGTTGGGCATATCAAAGGTAGGAAGCACATCGTATTCACAAACAACTGTTATGGTTCCGTCTTCGTTTTCCTTCTGCTCTTTTATATAAATCTGAGAAACCACCTCTTCCTGTGTTTTTTCCACCTCTCCAAGAACCTTTTTCCTTATGGCCTCTTCCTTTGCATCCTCAAGAATTTCTTTTTCATAGAGTTTGTGGACAACTGAAAGAGGAGCCTTACCGGGCCTGAACCCCTTAACCTTTGCCTTTTTTCTGTATATCTTTGCCACCTCATCCTTAAGTTCTTCTATATCCTTCGGTTCAACAGTAACCGTAATTTCTCTCTTTGCTTTAAGATTCGGTGCCTTTATAATCTTTTTTCCCATTTAGACCTCCAATTTTCCCGTTTTTGCTTTTATGTGAGGTGTAAATTATAAATTCTATAAAAGGGACAATCAAACCTGAAAATCCTAAATAATTGCGCTATAATCACAAATGCGGTCAGGAAACTGCTCTCAAAAGTGCCTTTGATTTGACCTTTAAAATACCCTCCTGATAAATCTCTCCTTCTGTTTCTATCCACGCACCTTTCTTAATATTTATCACCCTTGCCTCAGCACGTATGGGAACTCCTGTTTTAACCGGTTTTATAAACCGCACCTCTATTTTCGCTGTGACGGTTTTATAACCTTTTCCTCCTGCAGCATAAACCTGAATCTCGTCCAGAATAAGCGACAAAATCCCGCCGTGTACTATACCAGCATACCCCTGATATTCCTTTTTAATAACGTAGCCTTCAATTTTTGCACCATCCTCCGATGCATCAATATCAAGCTTAAGCCCTATGGGATTATCTTTTCCACAGGCAAAACAGTAATTATCATCTCTTATAACCTCATCCATAACTCTTCACCCTGTATCCTTCCTTTTTCAAAAGGGCGCAGGTTACCCCACACCCCTCTGTTTTTTTACCTTTCAGGTCTATTCTGTTTACTCCACATGACGGACTTCCATCTTTTAAAATAATTGCATCGGGCCTCGTAAGTTTTGCTATCAAAAGAGATTCTTCTGCCCCTTTTAGAAAATTCATGGTTCTATCCTGTCCGCTTTCCTTTTCAACTATTTTAGCCCTTCCGGCAAGAACATCCCTTCCCTCACCTCCTACAAAATAACACGGAGGCCTTGGAGTGGAAAGACCACCCAGCTGCTCAGGACAGAAAGGTATGCAGATATTCTCCTTGCAAAGCTCAACTACCTTTGCATTTTTCTTGCTCTTTCCATCGTACCTTGTGGAAAGGCCTAAAAGACAGGCAGAGACCATGTATATCTTCATTTCACCTCCATTATCGGAGAAAGATAGTAAAGTCCTGATGGAGGAATCCGTAAAATCTCTTTAGTGTTTCCAAAGAAGGAGAAACCTTTGCCCTTCATGCAGGGAACGTATCTTACAACAGGCTCTTTGACCTTTGCAAGCTCTGCACACTTCTTTACTGCATCCAGCACTCCACCTATCTCATCAACAAGACCTATCTCTTTGCCACGAGTTCCGCTCCATACCCTTCCCTGTCCAATAGTGTTCACAGAATCCTTTGCAAGGCCTCTTCCACTTGACACTCTGCTTAAGAACATATTATATCCCCATTCAAGTTCCCTCTGCATAAAGGCCTTCTCCTCTTCTGTGGATTCTCTATAAGGAGAAAATACATCGGCGTGTTCCCCGATTTTCACTGTTTCAGTTGTAATACCTATTTTTGAGAGCATATCGCTTATGACGAACTTGAGATTCAAAATGCCTATGGAGCCTGTAAGAGTTAGATTATCTGCCATCATATAGGTTGCAGGTGCAGAAATGTAATAACCTCCGGATGCTGCCATACTTGCCATGGAGATGACCACAGGCTTTTTCTCCGCAAGGCTCTTTACAGCACTGTACATCTCCTCAGAAGCAAGAGCATCTCCACCGGGTGAATTTACCCTTATTACAACTCCCTTTACATGCTTATCGTTCCTGAGACGTTCAAGTATTCTTATTACAGTGTAGGAACCTATATGCCTTCCTCCAAAAACAGGAACAGGGAGAGAACCTTCAGAACACTCACCCCTTATAATATCACCGTCAAGAACCAAAAGTACAATATTCGCCCTTTTCTTTCCAAAGGAAAAGTCATATGGCTTTTC
>JAMOUL010000154.1 GCA_027062035.1 Candidatus Aminicenantota bacterium
TCATTTTTCGCCCTCCTTATGTTTTTTGCCTGCATGGCTTGAAGCCCGCAGGAAATTTTAAAAAGCAAATTATGTGCCAGACATTATTTAGCCTGAAGGCTTATTATATGCGAGGTTATACGGGAATTTTTTAATATGTCAGTAACAATATTGTTGTAATTTATTTTTACTCAGGCGATATGTTAAGAGATAATTATGAACTTAAAGTTACAAAACTGTTGAAACAGGTAACTAAATTGTTACCCTTCCGGGTGTACCCCATACCTTTTTAAATATATGAGAAATTTCTTGTAGTCTTTATCCGACACCCCCAGCAATTTAGCAGTTTTTCTCATATTTTGTCCGGATGTTTCCCATGCGATTTTAATTAGTTCCCGCACTTCCTTTCTTTTCAGATTTCTTTCCATAAAGGGTTTCCATGCGATATCCCAGAATGTTTCCCCTTCTTTAATAAGGCTCCATAATCTGTATACCGATTGATCTGTGCTGATTGAAAGGTCTTCCCACCTTTGTAACTCTTCTTTAACCTCTTCATACGAGATGGGACCTTTCCGTACCCCAAGTCGAATAAAAATATTTATTATCTGACGGGTGTTTCCCGGTAGAGGGTGGTTTATTATATACTCCTTTGCTCCCGGTCCCCATTTTCTTCCTTTAAGTAAATGTTTATAATGTTCCATGAGGCATTCTATGTCTTCTTTTCTTTCCCTGAGGGGAGGGATATAAATCTCAAAAACTGAAAGACGAAAAAATAGGTCCTGTCTGAATTTTCTTTTTTTTAGCGCATCTTTAATGTCCTGATTGGTAGCAGCAATAATCCTGACATTAACCTGTCTTTCTCTGGGTTCCCCCAGCCTATAATATTTACCTTCTTCTACGAATATCAGTAATTTTGACTGAACTTCCGGAGGTAGTTCGACGATTTCATCAAGAAATAGAGTGCCCTGATCTGCTTCTTCCACAAACCCCCTTTTGTCAGTTGAAGCTCCGGTGAAGGCTCCCTTGCGGTACCCAAAAAGTTCGCTTTCAAATAGTTCCTTCGGAAGAGAAGGACAATTCACATGTACAAATTTTCCCTTCCTTGAAGAAACCTGGTGTATGATCTTTGCTGCAAGACCCTTCCCCACCCCTGTTTCTCCTTCTATGAATACGGGAGCATCTGCTTCTGAAGCTTCCATAATTTTTCGACGTATTTTTTCAGTATGTTTGCTTTTTCCTATAAAAGAAAGAAGGAATTTCCGGATTCTGTGTTCAGCTGAGGGCATCACCGACCGCAGGGGAAATTCATCGGGCACCATATATGGAACATTTGAGTCCAGGATGGGCAGGCAGGGAAGAGGTCAAATTTATCAATAACCCGAACATATTCACCCATCCACCTGTAATTTGCATATTTTTCTCCCTAAAAAGTGGCTAAATTATTACTATTGTCCAAATAAACATAGTTCTTTAAATTATCTCTGGCTACCTCCCTCATAAATTAAATGTTAACATAAGGGTTGTATAACTTCCAGCAATATAAGGGATAACATGATAAAATAAAAAATCGGCGATTATGAGTTTGGTGTTGAAAATGGAGTCCAGTAGAGCAATTGTGCGAATTTCCTTACCTGCTATTGCCTCTATGGCGGTAGAAACAGTACTGGGGTTTGTGGATACATACTGGGTTTCCCGTCTGGGAGTGGAAGCAGTTTCGGCAATTTCAGCTTCTACTTATCTCCTGTGGGTGATTTTTTCAATGGTGGATATTATAGCAGTTGGGCTTGTAAGTCTCTCCGCATATTATTACGGCAGGAAGGACCATTCTGGCATGTCGAAGGCCTTTTACACAGCGTTTTATTCGGTTCTATTTTTGAGTTTTTTAATTTCCCTTCTGCTGATCTTTAATGTCTCTGCTTATTCCCTGTTATTCAAAATCGGGATCAAAGGAAGGATATGGCTTGTGGATTATCTTTTAATTCAGGGAATTTTTCTCCCTGTGGCAGGCCTCTATTATTTGATGGCAAGCCTGTATGAGGGATTGGGAAGAACAGGTAAGGTGTTCCGCTCCTCTCTGATTGTACTCGTTCTTAATTCCCTTCTTGATCCAGTTATGATATTTGCCCTGGGTCTAAATTTGAAGGGAGCAGCCCTTGCCAGTGTGGTTTCAAGGGCAATTGGAGTTGTTTATTTGTGGGCAGAACTTACCTTTACAGAAAAGGGATTTTCTTCGTCCATGCTATTGAAAATGGTAACTATAGGAGCTCCATCTTCAATTTACTGGCTTGCTTCTACAGGCGTGTTCATATATATAAACTCCCTTGCTTCTTCAATTAATCCTGCCTCTGTTGCTGCAATGGGAGTGGGAGTGAGGTACGAAATGCTCCCCTATATAATTTCTATGGGAATATCCATAGCTGCAGCCGCAGTGGTAGGGCAGAGTAAAGGAGCAGGTGAATTTAAAAAATTAGAGGAGGCATCTGTCTTTTCTTTAAAATTGATGTCACTAATTTCGGTGGGAATAGGAAT
>JAMOUL010000155.1 GCA_027062035.1 Candidatus Aminicenantota bacterium
GCCTTCGCCCCCTTGGTGGTCATAATGCCCTACGACAGTTTTGAGGAGGCGGTGGATAGGGTAAACGACTCCAAATACGGGCTTCAGGCCGGTATTTTTACTAAAGACCTCCTTAAGGTCCGCTACGCTTACGAGAACATAGAGGTGGGAGGGGTGGTGGTAAACGATGCCCCCTCCTTCCGGGTGGACCACATGATTTACGGAGGGGTTAAGGCGTCCGGCTTCGGAAGGGAGGGCCTCCGCTACGCCATAGAGGAGATGACCGAGCCCAGACTCCTGGTCCTGAACACCAAATTCTGAAATTCCATTTAAACTCCCCCGGATTTCACTCCGGGGGCTTTCCTTTCCCAAAAAAGGGACAGGTCCTAAAAAACGCCCCTAAAATAAGGACTTTATTTCCTTAAGTTAAGGAGTTATAATCCTTATATGACACTGCATAGCAGAAACATTGACGAGATATTCAGGGCTTTGGACCTTCAGATTAAAGTCCACGGCGGAGAGCCCATAGCCCTTGTGGTTTGCGGGGGAACCGCCCTGGCTGCCCTTGGGCTTGTGGAAAGGACCACAAGGGATGTGGATGTGCTTGCGAAGGCTTGCGAAGGAGGAGGAAAAATTCGCATAGAAAGCCTCAGAGAATTCCCTCCCTGGTTTATAAAAGCGGCAAGGACCGTAGCCAGGGATTTCGGCCTTCCAGGGGAATGGATAAACCTGGGTCCAGCCCCTCAGTTACAGCTTGGTCTGCCGGAAGGCTTTGAAAAAAGGCTTGTCAGAAGGAAATACGGAGATTATCTTACCATTTTCTTCATAAGCAGAACCGACCAGATCCATTTTAAACTTTACGCCTCTGTGGACAGGGATTCCTATCATGTGGAGGACCTCCTCAAATTACACCCAAGCGAGGCGGAGATAGAGGAAGCTGCCCGCTGGGTGCTTACTCAGGATACTTCCCAGGCGTTCAGGGAACTCCTGCGGGATTTTTTAAAGGGGATTGGCTATGGAGATGTGGCTGAAAGAATTTAAGGAAAAATTCACCGAGGATTTCCTATCCCTTCATTGGAGGCAATGGAGCGCCCTTGGGTTTTTCACCCATGAAAAGACGGAGGAAAAATGGGTAATTGACCCGGAAGCCCTGATTATATCCACCTTATCCTTGAGGGGAGAAAAAAGGCTTCTTGAGGGCTGCAAGCAGTGGTGCGAAAAAAACAGGGCCTGGATAAGCACATCAAGGCTGAGAAGGATAGCCAGGGAATTTTCAAAACCCCAGCCTCGCGTAAAAAGAACTCCGCTTTCGCAGAACCTGAGGATTCTGCAGGATTTTCTCAAAGGCAAAGGCAAAAAGCCTGAAAAAGAAGTGATTTCCCAGCCCAGTTTAAATTCCCCTTCCCTTTTACTTCTCAAACTAAGGGCGATGTTCGGCCCAGAAGCCAGAAGCGGGATTTTCCTATGTTTTCTTCTCGGCATGAGGGGAAACTCCTACGAGATAGCTGAGATGGTTCACTACGACCAGAAACGGGTTTACCAGGTGCTTAAAGCATGGGAAAAAGCGGGTCTTCTGGAGAGTTCTCAAGGGGGGAGGGAGAAAAAATATTGGCTTTCCCATGGGGAGATATGGAAAGAAATTTTAGGCTTGAAGGCGCTGCCTCCGTTTCTCAACTGGCCAAGGATTTTCTTGCTTCTCCACAGGATTAACCTTGCCCTGAGGGAAGAGATCTGGCAGAATCCTTATCTTCTTTCTTCCCTATTCAAGGACATCTACAGCGATGTTCGGGGAGCATTTCAGCCGCTTGGGATGCGTTTTCCCAAGCCCGAGGATTTCCCTGGGGAAGAATATTTCCTTCCCTTCAGCCAAGCCCTCCTTGATGCCTTAACCCGGTTAAAAGGCTGACTTTACCCCTAAGCCAGCAATCCTTAAACCAAGAACCCTTGAACTAAGAACGATTTGTCCCTGAACCAGGAACCCTTGAACTCTGAACCCGCTTTTCCTTGAACCGACGGGAGACAGGGCATATAATAGAAGAGGAGGGTTGAGATGAGACGGATAGCAAGGGCAGCGTTGATTTTGGCATTGGTGGGGCTGGTCTGGGCAGGGGAGCCGATGGAGTTTTGGGTAGGGGTCAAGGGAGGAGCAATTAAGGCAAAGGTAAGGCTTTATGCCCAGGCGCCCGAGAAAGTAAGGGAAAAGGTTGCGGAGGCAATAAAGGAAATGCTCCTCTCTGGAAAGGGCCCCTCCTTCGCCCAGGAGAAACTCAAAGAGCAGGGAATCTCTGTCTCTGTGACCAAGGAAGGAGAGGTGTATGTGGTGAGAGTTTCCGATAAATCTTCGGATAAAGAAGGGTTTCCTATAAAAGTTGGCATAGGTAGCGATAAAAACACCGCTCAGAATATTCCTAACTCTCATAAGATGCCTGATATGTTAAAAAAAGGACTTGTTCAGGATCCTACTCAAGGTTTAAAACCTGTTAATAGTCAAGATTGGTATCCCGAATTACCTCAACA
>JAMOUL010000156.1 GCA_027062035.1 Candidatus Aminicenantota bacterium
TGCTTGAAGGCGCTGTTCCTGGAGACAGGATTGAATATAAAATTGGTAAATTACCCGATTTTACCAGGCTTTATTTAAGTTCAATAAAGGGAACGGCAAAGATTGTTTTTGTGAGGAAGAGGGCTTTAGGAAGATTGATATACCCGGAAGACCTTATAACATTGAGTTTGTGGAAAAGGGGATTACGCCCCCAATTCGCACCTTGTAATCATTTTTATCCATCAATAGATGTAATTATAGGTGAGCCTCCACCAGTCCATCGGATCTGTTTTACCGTCTCAAAGCGGTAACCTCATCAATAATGGCTTTTTCGGCAAAGTATAGACTGATTCTGGAAAAGGCCTTTAGAAGAATTAGTAGCTGAAAGGCAAGAAAGGAAAGAATTGAAGGAAGGGATGAGAAAGTTCCGGCGAGAAGTATGTAGGGAACCAGCCAAAGCAAAATCGCCAGTATTCCCATGAATAGGGAAGAAAACCAGTATTTAAATGAAAGTACTATTGCCTTCAACATGGAATTTATGCTTCCCCTGTTTTCCTTTATAACCCATATCTTGGCATAGTCCTTTCCTATCCCGGCAACAATGAAGAACAACAGGAAGAAAATGGCCGAGAGTATTATTCCGTTAGTAAATGCCTTTTCCCTGTGGTATGGGATGCTAAGTGCCACAAAAATTCCGGGAAGAGCACCAACAATAAGGTAGGGAAGATAGAAAATGGGGGTTAAGATTTCAATTACGAAAAATCTTCTGAAATATCTTCGCCAGGATGAGAAGTCCTCTCTATTTACTATTCCGCTTAAAATGCCTGCCTCCACAATTATAGAAATTAGGTAAAAGATCAGGAACATGGAAAATATGGCACCAGTCAGAACCGGATCCCTTGAGAAAATGTAATTTGCATAATCCGGATGTTTCGCCAGATAGTGGACATCGGGAAAATGACCGACTCTTGAGAAGAAAAATTTCTTTACAGGAATGTATATGGAAAAAGTAAAACCAAGGGATAGTAGCCATAGATAAAAGGTATATCTGAGGTTCCATATACTGTCTCTTATACCCGTTAAATAATTTATAATACCTCTCATTTTTTCCTCCTTATGGCAAAAGATTTAAAAATACGATCTGGAGTCTTGTCAGAAAAGCCCAGAGCAACCCTTGAGCAAGAGGTGATTTTTTACCCCACCAGTTGTCAAACGGGTTTGCATCTATCATAAGTTTTTCTTCAGGGTCTATCCTCACCTCCACTATGTCGGAGTCAAATCTCTTCTTGATCCATTTCTTTTCCCATTTAAATTTAATTTCCTTGCCTCCCTTTAGCTTTACCACAACATCTACAGGAATCTTCACATCAACTCCTTGCCGCAATAGAACCAGGGTCTTTCCACGGACATAGCGAATCTTCCAGTTAACCTTTCCGGGCTGGTAGAATAGGGGTTTCCATAAACCGGACCAATCTTCGCCAAGTGCCTCTTCCATTGTGGTAAAAAAGTCCATGGAGCGTGGATGTTTAAAGGAGTACTTCTTGTAATAGACCGAAAGTGCTTTAAAGAACCGATCCCTTCCTGCAAGTCTTTTCCATGTTTCCAGTGTGAGGGCTGCCTTTGTATAAACCGAGTTTGAATACGTTCCCGGGAAAAATTTCCAGGATGGTGTAATAACAGGGTCAGCATAAGTGGTTCTGGAGTATGATACCCTCTGCCTTTCAGAATCCTTTGACCTGAACCCATGAAAATCGAACATCCAGGGGTAGGTATCCATGATGTTTATTTCAAAAAAGGTGTTTATACCTTCATCCAGCCATGCTTCATCTGTTTCGTTATTGGCGACAACTCCATACCAGTATTGATGTCCGAATTCATGTATTGTTACCATCTCCTGCATTCTTATTCCCCTGGGAAGCGCGTAAAAGGTGCCGGTTGTAATGAGGGTGGGATATTCCATTCCGGAAGTTCTGATGCCTGTTATATCAGGATCTATAATTGTGATCCTCTTATAGGGATAGGGTCCCACATTGTCACTGAAAAATTTTAGAGCCCTTTTTATTGCTTCCAGATATCTCCCCTTCTGGTTTTCATGGTATGGTTGAAGAAAAACGAGAATTTTTACCCTGGGCTGGTTGGAACTCTCAAAATAATCTTCAATTTTAATGAAATCCTTATCCGCAACCCATGCAAAATCGTGTATCTTTTCCATGTGGTAAAGAAGAACCTGATGTTTTGCCTTCTTTTTTCTTTCCATTAAGTCAGCGGTCGCAGCTACTTTTAAATATGAAGGAAGTGTGATTTGTACATCATAGGTGGAGAAATCCGAATAGAATTCCCCATTTCTGTGATATTGGTGACATACCCAGGTTCCATCATTTTCCAGTACCCCGGGTTTTGGAAACCACTGTGATACGAAGTAATAATCCTTTCCCACCCCCGAGCGGGCGAAGACTTTAGGAAGTTTTGTTTCAAATTCTGTTTCTATGATAACGGTCTGGCCTGGAAGAACTGGTTTTTCCAGTTTTAGCTCCACTACTGTTCTGTCCTTTTTATTTCCATCGTCCGGTGAGACATACCGGAGATTTGATGTGAGGTCCACTCCATCCACAAGGATTTTCTTTATTTCTTCCTTTCCCCACCATTCCCTGTGTTTTTTCCACTTTTTGGGAAGACCACCTATTTCCTTCATGAAACTTGCCCCTTCCCTGAAGGCGTTCTGGTACAGGTGGAATGGTATGGTTGTCACTTCTACGGAAGAATTGTTTTCCCACTGGATAATCTGTTTCCCGGTGACAAATACTCCCCACCGATCCTTGATTTTTAATTCAACATCCATTTTGTAAGATTTTACCCCTGCGAGAAGAATTACAGGGATCAAAAACGAAAGAAATTTTCGCATTTTTTGCCTCCTTCTTTCCTCTTATACGAAATTAGGGAACAAAAGTAAAGGGTTGAGGGATAAAGGTGACAAGGAAAATTATCAGGACAATTACTGCGAGAATATATCTTTTAACATCGAGTCGGTCTTCATATTGAAATTCCGGATGATAGACACCTATAACAAGTATTATAGCCACCCATAATAGCCACACCCACCATTTGGAAATGCTCAGATAAAGAAGAAATAGAAGAACTGCGAGGGAGAGTTTATTTGAATCCCTTCCGAAAACCGCATAACTTATATGTCCTCCGTCCAGTTGTCCCACAGGTATAAGGTTAAGAGAGGTTATAAAAAGTCCTACCCATGCAGCAAACCCGACCGGATGTATCAAAAGTCGGTCAGAAGGAATTCCAGGAAAGAACAGTTTGTAAAACATTTTGAATATCAGGGGCTCGCCAATACTCAGCCCTCCCCTGGGAATTTTTTCAACAAGTTTAGAATGCATAAGGCCATAAAAAAGGAAGGGAATCGAGACCAGAAACCCGGTTATAGGACCCGCTGCTCCAACGTCAAAAAGTGCCTTTCTTGAGGGTATTCTTCCGCGTATTCTGATAAGGGCTCCAAAGGTTCCCACAATATTGGGGGCCGGTATAAAGTAGGGAAGGGTGGCATCGATGCCGTATTTTCTTGCCATGAGGTAATGACCCATTTCATGGGACAGAAGAATGAGCATAATGGAAAAGGAAAAGGGAAGACCCATAAGGATAATCTTTCCGCTTTTGAGAAGAGAGATCAGTTCATTTTTTCCGATTTCCGGATAGTAAAATCCAATCCAGTGTAATGCCCCCCAGAAGACGGTGGACGCCAGAGTTACCAGGAACAGTACCAGGTTTATCCAGGGAAACTTCCTATTGGATTGGTTCAATACATTCAGTTTCCTTAATGATAGTTTCTGCAAGTTTCATAAAGGCCCTGGCCTGCTCGCTTTCCGGATAATAAAGAACCACTGGCTTACCCTGGTCAGAACCTTCAGCGGCCTTGGGTTCAAAGGGAATCTCACCCAGATATTTTGTGTTCATGTCTTCAGCAGCTTTTTTCGCTCCTGCGTGTGGAAACAGATCTATTCTCTTGCCGCAGTGGGGACATATTAGATAACTCATATTTTCTATAATCCCTATTACCGTAACCCCAACTTCCATAAACATTTTTGTCCCCTTCCTTGCATCCTGGAGTGCCAGTTCCTGCGGTGTCGTAACCACCACTCCTCCGTTTACTGGAACCTTCTGGACAAGGGAAAGCTGGACATCTCCGGTCCCTGGAGGGAGGTCAACTATTAGTATGTCCAGGGGGGCCCATAAAACATCTCTGAGGAACTGTTCTATTAGCTTTGAAACCAGCGGGCCTCTCCATATTATAGGCTGGTCCTTTTCCACAAAGAACCCGATGCTTATAACCTTTATTCCGCCTACATCTATTGGTGTAATCTTATTGTTTTCTGTTATCTGTGGCACAGCGCCTTCAATTCCCATCATCGTGGGTACATTGGGTCCATAGACGTCTGCGTCCATTATTCCCACTTTATAGCCTTTCTTTGCAAGAGCAAGAGCAAGATTAACGGCTACAGTGGTCTTTCCAACTCCGCCCTTACCAGAAGCTACAGCAATTACGCATTTTACCCCTTCTATCTTCCTTTGATCAGCAAAGGGCGAAGACTTTGTGCTGGTATGTGCCTTGGGAGCAGGAGGCTCCTTTTCTGCCAGAGTTTCGACCTTTACCTTTACCTCTTTTACACCTTCGAGGGAGGAAACCTTTTCTTTTACTTCGCTGGCGACCTTATCTGCAGTTTCCCTGTTCTTTGTATTTATGTAGAGGTCTATCTCGGCTATGCCTTCCTTAAATGTTATTTTTTTTACCATTCCAAAGGAAACTATATCCCTCGTATAACCTGGATATTTTATAGTCTTTAATATTTCCTTAATTTTTTCTTCCATCTTTATAAAGGGGGGCTTATGCCCCCCTCCTCCTTTTAATGTTAATTAAAGTACTGGTTCCTTATCTGGATGGAGCTTTTTGAATTTCTCCAGAAGCTGTTCCTTTGTTTCCTTGTAGTCAGGATTCTCAACAATACAATCCACTGGACATACTGCTATACACTGAGGTTCATCGTAGAAGCCCACACACTCGGTGCACTTTTCTGGGTCAATTTCAAAAAACTCTGCGCCCTGATAAATTGCCTCATTAGGACATTCAGGTTCACATGCACCGCAATTGATGCATTCATCAGTAATCATTAATGCCATTTTTTTACCTCCCGAATTAATCTTGGAGTTTATTATATCATAGCAGGTGATAGGCAACAACAAGGCCAGCTACCACTACTGATACCATGCTCATCAGTTTGATGAGAATATTTATGGAAGGTCCGGCAGTATCCTTCAGAGGGTCACCCACTGTGTCTCCAACAACTCCTGCCTTGTGAGGATCAGAGCCTTTCCCTCCATAGTTTCCTTCTTCAATAAATTTCTTGGCATTGTCCCATGCTCCGCCGGCATTTGCCATGAATATTGCCATTATGAAACCAGAACTGAGAGCTCCTATAAGGAGTCCCATAACCCCTGATACACCCAGCACAAGGCCGGTGAATATGGGGGCAAGCACTGCAGAAAGAGCAGGAAAGATCATGGCTTTCTGGGCTTCCTTTGTGGATATTTCCACACAGGTGGCGTAGTCGGGTTTTGCTTTGCCTTCCAGTAGACCCTTAATTTCTCTGAATTGTCTTCTGACCTCTTCCACCATCTGGGAAGCTGCTTTTCCAACTGCCTTGATTGCAAGGCCAGAGAAGAAGAAGGGCATCATGGCTCCAATAAATACTCCAACTATCACCTTGGGGTTCATAAGGTTTACGGAGAAGAGCTTCATAAAATCGGAAATCGTTGCGTGATGAAGCCAGTTAATTATGGCCTGGGTATCGTTGCTCCCCACGACCTTTATTATGTCCTTAAAAACCCATCCGTTCTCCACAAGCCTTAGAAGTCCGCCCCTTACCTCTTCGATATATGCAGCAAGGAGGGCGAGGGCAGTCAGGGCTGCCGAGCCAATTGCAAATCCCTTACCTGTGGCGGCGGTGGTGTTTCCCAGAGCATCAAGGGCGTCTGTCCTCGTTCTTACCTCTGGAGGAAGTTCTGCCATCTGGGCGTTTCCACCGGCGTTATCCGCTACAGGCCCATAGGCATCTGTAGCAAGGGTTATCCCGAGAGTGGAGAGCATGCCCACTGCCGCAATTCCTATGCCATAAAGCCCATGAATGGGGCTGGTAAACCCACCGGCTGCCCAGAAGGCAAGTACAATACCCACTGCCACTGAAATTACAGGGATAAATGTGGATATCATTCCCACTGAAAGTCCTGCAAGGATAGTGGTGGCGGGTCCTGTCAGGGATTGGGAAGCGATGAACTGGGTGGGTTTATAACTGGAGCTGGTATAGTATTCCGTGGATTTTCCAATAATTAAGCCAACAATCAATCCGGTAAGGACTGACCCAAAAATTCCCACGTTATGTGGCAGGAGGGTTTTTATTATAAAGTAAGTGGCTATTAGAATAAGAAGAGAGGCCCCGTAAATTCCTCTGTTTAGAGCGTTTAAGAGATTCTTCTGGCTGGCTTCTTCCCTTGCCTTGACCAGATATATACCGATAATAGAAGCAACCATTCCGATAGCTGCAATTACCATGGGAAGAATTACCGCATTTAGGGTGTATTGTGTCGCGTAGAAGGCAGATGCTCCAAGGGCTGCTGAGGAGAGAATGGAGCCAGTGTAGGATTCGTAAAGGTCTGCTCCCATACCGGCAACATCACCCACATTGTCCCCCACGTTGTCTGCAATAACTGCAGGGTTTCTTGGATCGTCCTCAGGAATCCCTGCTTCAACCTTTCCAACCAGGTCAGCGCCAACATCTGCTGCCTTTGTAAAAATTCCTCCGCCGACCCTTGCAAAAAGGGCCTGAAGGGATGCACCCATACCAAAGGAGAGAAGGGTCACAGTGGTCAATCTCAGATCGTACTTTACAAGATAATGCAACACTGCAAACCAGATAGAGATATCGATAAGACCCAGTCCCACAACCACAAGTCCCATGATCGCCCCTGCCCTGAAGGCAATTTTTAAACCCTTATTAAGGGATTCTGTGGCTGCATGTGCGGTTCTCGCAGATGAGGATGTGGCCGCCATCATGCCCAGGTAACCCGAAAGAGCCGAGAAAAAGCCTCCGGTAAGAAAGGCAAAGGCTGTCCATCTTGACTGTACCTTCAACACAAAGGATAGAAAGGCAAGAAATAGACTGGCAACCACAAAAAAGATGGCAACAACAACGTATTGCCGTCTGAGGTAAGCCTTTGCTCCTACCTTTACCGCTTCTGCAATTTCCTTCATCCTGTCGGTTCCCTCAGGATGTTTCATTATCTGTTTGTAGAACAAATAGGCAAATAAAAGGGCAAGTATCGCCGCAATAGGTGCCAAAATAAAGAGCCAGTTAAATTCCATTTTTCCCTCCTTGCTTTAATGAAAACAAATTATACAATTATTAGCTCATTTGGACAATAGAGGCCAGTTTGTTGAGGAGAATTTTCAGAGGTTCTTTCCTTTCTTTTTAGTTCGTTCCTGAATTCGCTCTTCATCGCGTGATGGACCTCTGATTTAATATCACCCGGTCTTTCCTTTAAAACTTCACTTGAAATTCAACCCCTTCCCTGTTAATTCAATTTTCGTGTGTTTCCCTGAATTTATGGGATTGAAAGTCTTATGTGCAGTCTATCGGAATATCTGAATCCGTATTTAATCGCAAGGGAGGCCACAAAAGGAGCTGAATTTCTGAGTTCTTCAGGGGTTGAGGCCATGGGCATGAGGTATATCCTCTGTTGATCTATCCCTAAAGGATCCATAATTTCCTTGATTTCCTTTATATCTTCCTCTTTTTCCACCACAAATTTAAAAATGCTCTTAAGGTCTGCAAATTTCCTTAAAATCTCCGGTTTAATCGCCCTTTCCCGGGGAATTCCCGAATTGGAAGTTTTGGGAGAGACATTGAAATTTATCCAGGAAATGTCAGGTGGGAATAAAGTTCCATTGGTTTCTATTTCCACAGTGGGAAAAATCCCCTCAATCGCGTTAAGCAGTTCCTCAAGGGGGGCAATTTGAAGAAGAGGTTCTCCACCGGTTATAACCAGATTGGAAGCGTTTTCTTTCTTATAAGAAAGTATTTCAACGATTTCATCTACCGGCATTTCACTTCCACCATTTAAGGCTTCCGGGGTATCACAGAAGGAACATCTGAGGTTGCATCCGGAAAGTCTTAAAAAAACAGAGGGGGTTCCTGTGAGCGGTCCTTCGCCCTGAAGGGAGACAAAAATGGAGTGGACCTTCAGTTTACGATTTTTCAAATTCTACTTTCTCCTCCTTGCCCTTTTTCATTGAGGCGAAGGCACTCTGATTTTCGGTCTCAAATACTTCAACTTCAGCCCATTTGAGATTGAGTTCCGATACCAATCGATAACAAATAAGTTTTGCAAGATTTTCAGCTGTGGGGTTACGGTCCATGAGAAATAGTTTTTGTTCCGATTCCCTTAAAACTGATACCAGGGGGTCGTTGCGATAAAGAATTACACAATGGTCCAGCTGGTCCACTATTCCCTTTACGTCACCAAAATCCGCTACCATTCCCCATTTGTCCAGTTTTCCCCCCGCACGGATTTTTACCATGTAGGAATGGCCATGTAAATACCTGCACTTTTCCTGGTGTTGCCATATTCTGTGTGCAGCGTGAAAGCTTCTGTTTACTCTTATTTCCATAAATTTATTATACATCTTGATAAAGCACTCATAAGGAATTAATATTTATACTGACATGAAGTTAAGGGAAGTGGCTGAAAAACTGGGTCTTCCTCCAGCAAAACTGGAGGAGTGGACCAGGAATTATGAATGGTTGAACTACGATGAGTTTGGAGAGAAGCAGGTGGAAATCGTAAAAAGAATAAATGAACTTGAAAAGAGGGGATATACCCTTGCCGGAATAAGAAGAAGAATTTTCGAGGAATTTGGTCCTCCTGTAAACCGTTCTCCCCTGCTCAGAGTGAGGAGGGAACTGGAGGCCTTATTGACTTTCCTGCGCTCCGATGATAATATAAATTAGGTTCGGGACGTGGCGCAGCCTGGAAGCGCACACGCTTGGGGTGCGTGGGGTCGGCGGTTCAAATCCGCTCGTCCCGACCATTTTTTTATTTAATATGAAAATTCTTCTTACCAATGACGATGGATACCTGTCTCCGGGAATAAATGCCCTGAGGAGAGCTCTAAAAAAAAGGGGGCATGATGTAATTGTGGTCGCCCCGGATAAGGAACGTTCTGCTGTCAGTAAGGCCCTTACCCTTCACAGACCACTGAGGATAAGAAAAATAGAGGATGGTTTTTACATAACCGATGGTACCCCTAACGATTGCATTTATCTTGCTCTGGGGGTTATCCTTGATACCAAACCGGATATGGTGGTTTCCGGAATAAATCATGGAGCCAATCTCGGTGATGATGTTATATATTCAGGGACAGTAGGAGCCGCCATACTCGCAACCCATTTCAGGATTCCTGCCATAGCCTTTTCCCTGACGTATAGAGAATGTGAAAGGCTGGATGATGTGGCAGAGAAGGCAGGGGAGCTTGTGGATATTTTGGGCAATCATAAGTTCAGGGATGTGACCATAAATATAAACTTTCCTCCTCCTCCGTGGAAGGGGATAAAGGTCACAAGAATGGGGAATAAAAAATATACCCCGGAGATAATTGTAAGAAAGGACCCGAGGGGGGAACCCTATTACTGGATAGGGATAGGAAATCCTGTCTCCACCCCTGATGAGGACTCAGACATAAAAGCTATAAATG
>JAMOUL010000157.1 GCA_027062035.1 Candidatus Aminicenantota bacterium
TCCCTGGCGGCAGGGCTAACAGGAATGAAGGAATGGGAATAACCCCCTTAATACAGAGTACGGTAAGTTTAATCTGAATTATCAATCCTGCAGGGCATAGTCCACAGCGGCCATTGCGTGGATAGTCGTGGTATCAAATATAGGTACTGAAACGTCCTTTTGCTTTATCAGGAGGGGAATTTCGGTACATCCAAGGATTATTCCCTGAGCTCCTCTTCTCACAAGGCCATCAATTATTTTCCTGAAACCATCCCTTGACTCATCCCTGAAAATTCCGTAAACCAGCTCGTTGTAGATTACATCGTTGACAAATTCCCTGTCCTTCTCCCCGGGCACAATTACCTCTATTCCGTGCTTCTCCCTGAGTCTGCCCGTGTAAAAATCCATCTCCATTGTAAACTTTGTACCGAGAAGCCCCACCTTTTTAAATCCCCTTTCCCTGATTTTCTCTGCAGTGGCGTCGGCGATATGAATAAGAGGGATCGAGATCACCTTTTCTATTTCCGGGGCAAGCCTGTGCATCGTGTTTGTGGCTATTATCAACAGGTCTGCTCCTGCATTTTCAAGTTTTCTGGCAATGTCCTTCAGGATATCAGCGACCTTATCCCATTGTCCGGCAAACTGAAACCTGTGGATTTCTGCAAATTCCACTGAATACATAATTATCTCTGCTGAATGGTACCCTCCGAGTCTTTCCTTTACGGCCTCGTTCATTATCCTGTAGTACTCCGCTGTGGATTCCCAGCTCATTCCTCCTATAAGTCCGATGGTCTTCATACTTTTATTCTATCACCAGCAGGTATTTTCAATTTCATGGAATTTATTATTAATAATTTTGTTTTATTTATTTTATTCATTTTTTGAGTTGACACGAAAGGGGTTTTTTCAATATTATAAGGAAAATGCAGAATTCAGTTTTGCAAAAACTGAATTTAAGGACCCCCGGATCAGGAAAAACCCCTGCCCTTCTTTCAAAAACATACCAAGGAGGAACCATGAGAAAATTTTTCTCTCTTTTTCTGATGTCCGTCCTGCTTCTTCCCCTTATGGGAACAAATTCAAGGAAAACTACCCCCGGAAACCCATCCACCTTCTCCAGGGTACTCTCCCACATGGCCTTTTCTGCAGGAATCACAGGGACATGGGGAGCCACAAACGGAGCCTCGCTTTTCGTTAAAAAGGACAGCCAGATTCTCTATACAGGCTCCAACCCCTCAAGGGAATTCGACACGACAGAAGGCTGGGCTTCAAATTACACTTCGCTTTCCGGATTCATTGGAGTCAAATTCGGCTGGTTTGCAGCAGGAGGGGAATTCGAGTCCTTTACGATGGTACCCAAGGAGGACCGCTTCACCATGGAAAACACCCGGTACGGAATAGCGGTCTCCCTTCCCACGGTAAACATGAGGGGAACCGTTATCTCTGTAAGGGCAGAGCTGAGAATTGCAAGAGGCGGACCACTTTCTCCCTACTTTGCAGTAAGCTATCCCATCTCCCACACCCTTAAATCCCTTGCCTATAACTCCTCGCCTGAACCCGTTGAGATAAAGAACGATGCCTGGACAATATACGGAGTGAAGATCACTCCCTATGAGAACTCAGAGATTTCTGCAAACCTCTCTCCTGCCTTCGAACTTGGCTTTGGCATAAGGCTTAAAGGAGCATTCAGGCTGAGATTTTCCGCGAAATACAGGAGGCTGAACTGGAACCTCTTTTACCACAAGCACCAGGACGAGGTCATCCAGTTCGGCGCAAACCTCGCGATGTAGGGAGGGTTGTCAGTGAAGGAGAGATGTCCTATAATTGTTATGAGCATAATTAAGAGCATAAGGAGGTAAGGGATGAGAATAACCTTCCATGTGTCGGATGAACTTGCAAGGGAACTTAAAGAAGCGGCCAGGAACGAAAAAAGATCAGTCTCTTCCATTGTGGCAGAGGCGGTACAGTTTTACCTTATAGAGGAGAGAAAAAGAAGGGCAATCGACAAAATGCTTGATCTTGCAGGAAAGGGAGTTGTTTCTGACGATGCCCTGGATGAACTCGACAAAATGAGAGAAGAAGATGAAAATAGGTTTTGACACAGGTTTCTTTATTCTCCTGGCTAAAGGTGACAAAAAATCAATAGAGCTTCTTTCCAGTCTCAAAAGCCCTGACAGAACAGGCGTAGTCTCGGCCCTTACCATATTCGAGCTAAAAAGGCTAATTCTTATGGGGAAGGTGGACAAAAAGGTAATGGAAACCTATCTCAGTCAGATACCCGAAGTATTCAGGATAATGTGGGTAGAAGATATTGGAACGCTGGAAACAGCAGCAAAACTTTCCATTGGAGCAGGGCTCTCTTCCCTGGATTCCCTTATCCTGGCCTCCCTTCTCGAGGCAGGGGCAGAGAGAATATACACCACAGACAGGGATTTTGAGGCCTACAACAAAAAAGGGGTGGAAATAATCAACCTCAGGAGGTAACGCATGAGAAAGGCAATACTTTTTATACT
>JAMOUL010000158.1 GCA_027062035.1 Candidatus Aminicenantota bacterium
TTCCTTCAATTCCTTGGAGTATTCCTGCTTTGGAGACAAGGAATATGCCTTCGTTTCTGTGGAATGCTGTCCAGAGGTCTTCTTCATTCTTTCTTGCTATAAATCTCCTCATGTTGATTCCCCAGGTTGTTTTTTCGGGGTCGAATTTCAGGGTGGAAAAGGGGATTTTTATTTCAGCACTCCAGCCAGAGTCGGTTATTTTTGCCTTTACATCCCATATGCCATTCCAGTTTTCGTTTATATACTTTCCTTCGTCGGTTATGTATGCGTCAAATTTTGCGCCGTTTGGATTTATTATAAAGAGAAATGCATTTCTTAAATCCCTGTAGGTGTCTATAACTATTGCAAAGCTGTCATCGCTCGTGAGGTCTGCATCCCTCTCCATTTGCTTTGCAAATATCCTGGCGGGTTCCGGGTCAAAGCATTTAACACCGATGTAGAGATTTTCTCTGTCATAGACAAATCTGACCTCTGTTTTGAAGGATGCTTTTTTCCCTTCGTCCGGCTCCTTTTGCAGGAAGTCAGTGGCCGGGGGAGCCTCTTTCCATATGTTTTCCTTTAATTCACCATCCAGAATTAGTGGTGATGTGAGTTTTACAGCCTTTACGCTTCTGGATTGTTCTGCGTGGATAAAGAGCGTAAGAAATAGAGCTAAAAGGTAAGCTCTTTTCATTTATCCTCCCTCAGAAGAAAATATTCGTAATATTTATATCAAAACATCATGAAGAAACTATGAAGGTATGTCAGGTGAGGGGAAGAAAAACGGTTACCGTTGTTCCCTCTCCTTCCTTGCTTTTTATTTTTATAGTTCCTCCATGGGCTTCGACTATCCATTTCGCAATGGAGAGGCCCAGGCCAGAGCCCCCGTAGATTTTGGAACGGGACCTTTCAACTCTGTAGAATCTTTCAAAGATGTTGGGAAGTTCTTCCTCCGGTATCCCTATTCCATTGTCTTTTATTTCTATTATTGCATTGTTCCCTTCCCTGCTTACCAGCACATCGATCCTTCCGCCTTCGGGAGTATATTCCACGGAATTCTTTATTATATTGAGAAAAACCCGGTAAAGAAGCGTTCTGTCTCCGAGCAACTGAATGGAATCCTCCTCAGTATAGTTTAGTTCTTGTTTCCGGGATGCTGTCAGGATCTTTACGTCTTCAATGAGTTCTTTCATAAGTTCAGTGATATAAAATGGTTCTTTTGTGATGTTTTTTCTTTTCTCCTCGGTTATTGAAAGGATAAGCAGGTCCTCAATCATGGATGACATTTTAGATAGGACCTCTATATCCTTCGCCATTTTTTCACGAAATTGTAGAGGAAGGGCAGGATTATTCAGTTCGTTTTCCCAGTGGGTCCTCAATATTGAAATAGGGGTTTTGAGCTCATGGGAGGCATCAGAGATAAATCTTTTCTGGCTTTCTATGGCCTTTTTTAGCCTGTCCAGCATATTGTTCAGAGCACTGGCAAGGATCCCTATTTCATCCCGTCTCTTCTCTTCAAAGATGCTTCCTTTGATATTTTCCTCCCCTATGCGGGAAGCCTTTTTTGCAATGGTTTCCAGTGGCTTCAGCACCCTTCCGGTAAAGACAAATGTAAAGAAAGTGGTTATGAATGAAATGAGAATTATTCCGAATACTCCGAGGGTTAAAAGGTTTCCCTGGGCCTTTTTTATCTGTTCTATGGGGAGTCCTACTATAATCCATCCTTTAAAGAAGTCCCCATTGATTCTTCTGGCATACATTCTGAAGGAGATTTCTGACTTTTTTCCGGGCAGTAGCCTTGAGTCATATAGATTACCTCTTTTTATTTTCACATTGAAGTACCTGTTGGTTCTTGAGGTAAGTTTTAAAGGAATATCGAGCTTTTCTCCCAGCAGGGAGGTTTCAAGAACTTCTCCATCTTCATTCAGGACCCTGAGCCAGTAATTGTTAGCTCCCACCAGTTCAAGCCTTCTTTCTTCTCTTTTGTCTCCCTCATAGTATTCTTCCATAAAATTACCTTCTATGTTGGAAGCTATCTGCGAAAGTGTTCGGTCCAGTGATGAGTAGAGCAGCCTGTTCATTCCAAAATAGATAAATAAAAACAGGAAGGATATGGATACTATCGTTATTACCAGAGAAGCAAAGGCTATCTTTGTTTTAATCTTCATTTTTTTCCTTCAGGATGTAACCTATTCCCCTTACTGTATGTATCAATTTGGGTTCGAAGTTATAATCCACCTTTTTTCTCAGGTTCTTTATGTGAACATCTACAAAGTTGCTCATCGTAAAGAGGTCAAAGCTATCCCCCCACACATGCTCTGCAATAGACAACCTGGTAAGCACCCTTCCTTTGTTGTAGAGCATGTATTCCAGGATAGAATATTCCTTTGGAGTTAAATCTATTGTTTTTCCCGCTCGGCGTACTTCATGAGAGACAATATTGAGTTCAAGATCTGCAATTTTTAAAACCGGGTCTTTATTCCCGAATTTCCTTCTTAAGAGTGCTCT
>JAMOUL010000159.1 GCA_027062035.1 Candidatus Aminicenantota bacterium
TTTTCATAATCTAAAATTATTCTATATCAATAAAAATTATTTGTCAACACTTTTTTTTCTGTGTTATAATAAATTTGTTATGAGAAAAATGGATTTAAAAGAGATTCTCGATGAGCTTAAGAAAAGGGGCTATGTTCTTTCCATGCCGAGAATTGCCATATTAAGATATGTCCTTAAACACAGGACTCATCATACTGCTGAGAGTATTTACAGAACGCTTAAAGAAGAATACCCCAATCTTTCAATAGCGACCGTTTATAACACATTGAAGCTTCTTTCTAAAGAAGGATTTGTGAGGCAGTTAATGATAGACGAATCAAAGGTAATATACGATTCCAACGCTGATTTACATCCCCACTTTTTATGTAAAGTATGTGGAAAGGTTGAAGACGTAATGCTGAACTTTGATTTGCCCGTTCCAGATGAGGTAAATGGGAACAGGATCGATGAAGTACATGTTTATCTTTATGGAATTTGTAAGGAATGCATGGAGAGGATCAGGAAGGAAAATCCAAAAACAATCCACTGATTTTATTAAGATTCTTTTTGACCCTTTGAACTTTTTGCACCGTAAAATTAAGCCACCAACTTTAATTTGACCATGGCGGAAAACTGTGTTCTCCGCCATGGTTCTGTTTATAAATTATCTCCTGGGCATTTGTATTTGAGGGGCTGGCTTTTCCACATAGCCTGCCGGTACTGTAAATACAGATGCAGGGAAGTTTTCCTCTTTGTAAGTTTTTAAAATGGTTTCGGAAGTATTGGTCTGTCCCATTATTGATGAAGTGGTCTTTGAATAGACGGGGTATCCAAGGGCTGAGAGTTCCTTGCCCTTGTTTCTCATTGCTTCTGCAAGGTCCTTCGGGAACATTATCTCAGCTGCCTTTAGATAAGCAGAGAAATCAATTTTTACATCCTTTGAAAGACATTCCTCTGTTTTCTGGAAATTACCCATAGATATATAAACAACGGTACATTTAAAGTTGCCTATTTTCTTGGTCTGATTTGTAATTTCGATGGTGGGTGTGAGATTCATTCCCATCTTTTTCATCATCTCGAACACTCTATCCATCATCTGTCTCATTTCCTGAAAACTTATCTTAAAATAGGTTTTCTTGGTCTTATCCGATATTATGGCGTTTTGATTATTGAAGTCAACGATTACAATTGATTTTTCAGAATCTATTTTAGTGTATGGTCCCTGAATCCACATTCTCTGAACAGTTTCATGTTCTCCTCCCCGGCTGGTCTTGGTAACCTGCTCGATGTAATATCCGGCAAATGCAAAATTTAAAATTAATGCAAAACCTGCCAGACCTAATAGTAATTTTTTCATGTTTGCCTCCTAATCTCTTTTTTATTAGTATATCAGAGCCCAAAAGAAAAATTAATCAAAGGAGGGGAGATTTTGAGAAAATTCGGGATTTTTCTTTTATTCACCGTTGCCCTTTTAGCAGTAACCAATAATTTGAGAGTTAAAAATCTTGAGGTTCAAATTCGTTTCCATGGGGATGGTAGTTTTGTTATGGATGAAATCACCGAGTCCAGGGTTCTTACGGAGAAGGGAGCGAAAATGCTGACAACCTCCAATATCCCTTATTACAGAAGATATGCAAAGGTTTCAGTGGTCAGGGCAGAAATAAGGAAAAAGGATGGTACTGTGAAGGAAATTACCCCTGAATATATTAAGGATCAAACCATGACAGCCCTTCAACAGATGAATATATATGAAGAAAATTTCAGAGAAGTTGTGGTAACCTTTCCTGGCCTGGTTCCAGGAGATGTAGTTTTTCTTCATACAAGAAGAGAATACAGACCATTAATTAAGAATAATTTTAACAATATATTTATGCTTCAGGGTTTTGATCCCATAGACCATGTTAAAGTGGTTATAAAGGGTCCTGCAGAAAAGGACCTTAATTTTGTTGTGAGGAACGGAAGGTTAAAGTTCAACACCAGAAAAGATAAGGGGACGAAAATTTATGTATGGGAGGGGAATAACATCCCTGCTCTGGAAAGGGAGCCAGGAGCACCTTCTCCCATGGATTATGGATTAAACCTTGTGGTTTCTACCTTCAGAGACTGGAAGGAACTTTCTGACTACGGTGCAAGACTTAACAGGGGGAAAATTGATTTTAACCCGGCCATGAAAGCAAAGGTGGCTGAACTCATAAAGGGAGCAAAGACCGAAAGGGAAAAGATTGAAAGAATTTTTCATTTTGTGGAAAGTAAGATCAGATACATGGGATCCTCCATGGATGTGGGAACCTTCATAGAGCCCCACAAAGCCACATATACCTTTGAGAAAAAATTTGGTATATGCAGGGATAAATCCGTTCTAATGATAGCCATGCTGAAACTTGCAGGGATTGGGGCAGACGATGTGGTTATAAATATTTCGAGGCGGACCGATCCTGAAATTCCTTCAATATACTTCGAACACGCCATTGTCGCTGTGAAATTAAAAAATGGACGGGTAATTTATATGGACCCCACGCTGGAGCTAAGTTCTGGTTTTGGAGAAACATATGTGGGGGACAGATATGTTCTTCATCTGATAGAGGGAGGAAAAGGGCTAATTCGTGTCCCTCATGTACCGGCTGAAAGGAGCCTCCTTTTCATAAAAGCAAAAAGTAAAATTTCTCCGCGGGGAAAACTGGAATCAACCGTAAACCTTGAAGGAAGGGGTTTTAATGATTTTATTCTGCGGACCATCGCTTCTAAAGCCCCTGGGTTTGCCCTCCTTATTTTCTATCAGAAACTTGCATCTTCCCTCGCCCCTGGAAGCCAGATATTAAATCCCCTGGCAGGTGACCCCTTTAACCTTGATAAGTTGTACACGGTTAAATTCGATGTTAAAGCGGAAAATTACACCATAAGAGCCGGAAAGTTTCTTATGTTCAAAATTCCAATGTCCAAGGATGCCTTTGATATTTATACTACATATGTAATAAGGAGGCTGACTACCCTGGAGAAGAGGAAGTATCCCCTTGCCCTTTTTTCTACGGGAGGATCCAGGGTGGAGGAGGAGATAACCATTCCTGAAGGGTATAGAATTTTCAGCCTTCCCCGGGACGTTGAAGTCAGGAAAGGTCCCTTTTACATGAAGGCGCAGGTTATTGAAAGGGATGGGAAGCTTTATTTCAAGAGAATGTTGCTTATAGATAGTTCGTATGTGAACCCTGAGGAATATCTCAAATTGAAAAAGGTTCTCAGCGAAATGGAAAGGTTTAAGAAACAGATGGTTATTCTGGAGGAGGTAAGATGAGAAAAATTTTGGTTGTTTTGTCCCTGGTTTCGATAATGCTGGCGGGGACAATAGAAGAAATATTTAAGGAAGGGAAGACTTCTAACCCTGATGCGACAGCTGTTTTTTTACTGGATAAAAAAGCCTTTTCCTGGGATGGGAGTTTAAAGGAAGAGGCTGAACTCCTTATTAAAATACTCAACAAAACCGGAAGAGATCGTTACTCAGATTTGAGGATTAGAAAGGGAAGGGATGAAACTGTAAGGGTTCTCGATGCTTTTACACTGAAGAAGGATCTGAAGAGACTCCCTGTGGGAAAGGATTCAATAAATGTGGTTACTCCTCCCTTCCTTTCGGGTGTTCCCTTTTATGCAGAGGGTATTGAGGATATAGTATATTCCTATCCTTCTGTGGAACCTAACGATGGCGTATATTTGAAATTTTTAAGAAAGGGAGGAAAAAGCTTTTCGTCCGTTCTTTATCCCATAGGGGATGATCCAAAAGAACTTGTGGAAATAAGGGTAATTCCTCCTGATGGTAGAGAACTGAAATATAAAGCCAGAAATTTTACCCTTAAGAGGGAAGGAAAAGAGTTTATATGGACAACAAAAACAGATATGCTTTATCCTGAAGAGTTCAGACCACCATTTGAGTTGCTTTCACCCTGTTTAATGTTTTCCACCGACGCTGATTGGAAGGAAACAACCGCTCAGCTTCGCCAATCCTTCTACTCCATGCTCAAGAAGGGTGGCTTTAAGTATAGGGGGGATAAGGACCTGCCGGGCTTATACAGGTTTATAACCGTTGATATAAAGGATGTTGACCTGCCACTGTGGTATGCAGGGTTGGATTTTACTCCCTTGAAGAAAATAAGGGAGAATGGATTTGCAGATCAAAGGGATAAAGCCCTTCTGGCGGTTTATCTCCTGAGGAAAGCAGGTTATGAAGCTTATCCTGTGCTGGCCAATTCCACCCTGGAAATAGTAAGGGAAGTACCTACTTTAAAACAGATAAACAGCATTCTTGTAATGTATAAAAAAGATAACCGCTGGTTCTTCTTCGAACCTTATAACGAATATTCAACGATAGGAAGCGTGAGTTTTTCAAACATGAGTGCTCTTGTACTTAAAGAGCATGCGATTGAATGGGTAAGGGTTAAAAGTCTGGAGAAGAACGCCTCATTCTTCAGTGCCATGATACATCTGAAGGAAAATGGAGATTTCTCTGCTGAACTTAAAACCACTGGAACAGGAATTTATGACACCAGGATAAAGAGCCGTTTGAGATATATGAAGGATGAGGAAAAGGAAAAATATTTTGCACAGGTGGCGGATAGATTTCTTCCTGCTTCAAAGAGTAAGGAATGGAAAATAGTAAATATAAAGGACTTTCAGAAAAATGCAGGGTTAATTCAGAAAATATCCGGTCAGGAACTTGGAATTGTCCAGAAGGGCCACGATGGAGGTGAAGTAATGCTGATAAATTTGCCGTACAATCCCTACTATTCCACCAGATTTCCCTATAAAACCTCTCTTCCGGAGAGAAAATATCCTTTATATATAGGTGAACCCCAGAGCTTTGAGATTAAAATGGAAGTCATGATTCCTGAAGGCTGGCAGGTAATTTATCTTCCGGAATCTTTAAGTCGAACAGGTAAAGGATGGGTATTTTCTGTAAGGTCTGAAGAGAAGGATGGAAAGGTTGTTGTTATCTATAGAGTTGAACTCAGCACTTCTATGATTTCCAAAAAAGACTATAAGAAGTTCTCAGAGGATCAGAAAATACTATATATTCCATCCGAGAGATTAATAATACTAAAGAAGAAAATTTCTTGACAAAGGAATGCCAATATAGGTTAAAATTATGCGGAGTTTCAAAAATTATGAAAAAAGGAAGGGATTGAGATGCTGAAACTCAGGATGAAAAGGGGCGTACATCCCCCGGAACAAAAGATCTCTGCTTCGAAGGCTATCCAGGAATTCCCTCTGCCGAAACAGGTTGTTATACCATTCAGCCAGCATACGGGAAAACCTGCAACTCCCCTGGTCAAGAAGAGACAGGAAGTGAAAACAGGGGAGAAAATTGGTGAAGCAGCAGGCTTTATCTCTGCTCCTGTCCACTCAAGTGTGACAGGAAAAGTAAAGGGTCTTGAAACTGTTCTACTTCCCAACGGTAATTCTACTCTGGGCGCAATTATTGAAGTAACAGGAGAGGACGAATTCGCCGATCCAACCTGGCCAATTAAGGATGTTTCTACTCTGACACCCGACGAAGTGAGACAGATCGCCAGAGAAGCCGGAATAGTTGGTCTCGGAGGAGCCGTATTTCCTACATCGGTCAAGATATCCCCTCCCAGGGAGTACCCGATTGACTCTGTTATTGTAAACGGCTCTGAATGTGAACCCTATCTTACTTCTGACCACAGATTAATGGTGGAACACGCAGAAGAGATTTTCCAGGCAGCTGAACTTCTCAGGAATACAGTGGGGGCTTCACGGGGATATATAGCAATCGAAGATAACAAGCCGGATGCTATTGAGGCCTTTCAGAAGGTTCTAAACGGAGTTAAGGGCTGGGAAGTGGTTTCATTAAAGACCCGTTATCCCCAGGGCGCTGAAAAAAGTCTTATAAAGGTCATTTTAAACAGGGAAGTTCCCATGGGTGGACTCCCATTCCATGTGGGTGCCCTTGTGCAGAATGTGGGGACACTTTTCGCCCTGTATGAAGCTGCAACCAGGGGAATTCCTTTGATAAGAAGGGTGGTTACGGTAACCGGTGATGGCGTTAATGAGCCTTCTAATTTCATGGTAAGAATAGGAACCAATGCGAGAGAAGTACTTGAAGCTGCTGGTGCGGATCTGGAAAATGCAGAAAAGATAATATTTGGCGGTCCTATGATGGGCGTCTCAGTAAAGAGTGTTGATATTCCCGTGATCAAATCCACCTCAGGAATTCTCGTAATGCGTACAGCCAGAAAGCCCAAGGTTTATCCCTGTCTTTACTGTGGTAAATGCGTTGTTGCGTGTCCCCTTCACATAACACCAACAAGACTCGTAAAATACATTCAGGCTGAGATGTGGGACCAGGCGAAGGAATTTGGGCTTTTTAACTGCATGGAGTGTGGTTGTTGCAGTTACGTATGTCCATCCAATATACCCCTGGTCCACTGGATTAGATACGGAAAATTTATGGTTCGAAGTATGGAGGCTAAATAATGAGCCTTATAGTATCTTCATCTCCACATATCCACGATAAGGAATCTGTGCCCAAAATTATGCTTCATGTGATACTGGCCCTGTTCCCTGCAACTGTTGCGTCCATCTATTTCTTCGGGATCAGGGCAGTATGGGTGATCCTTGTCTCAGTGGTAACAGCAGTGTTAACAGAATACCTATTTTTGTTGCTAAGGAAAAAGGATACTACAGCTATTCTCGATGGAAGTGCATTCCTTACCGGCTTATTACTTGCGCTGACGCTTCCACCATCCATAAACCTTTCAATGGTGGCAATTGGAGCGGCGGTGGCAATTATTATAGGTAAACAGGTATTCGGAGGATTTGGAGCCAATGTTTTTAACCCTGCTCTTGTAGGAAGGGCTTTCCTTCAGGCAGCATTCCCCATTCCCATGACCACGTGGGTTGCGAATAAGGCCAGCAGTGTGGATGCTGTAACTGTGGCAACGCCCCTTGGAGGATTTAAATTCTCTCACCTTCTAACAGCACATAAGGATCTGTTTCTCGGGAATGTAAGCGGAAGTTTAGGAGAAACTTCAGCCATTCTTCTCTTGCTGGGTGGAATTTACCTTCTCATAAAGAAATACATCGATTGGAGAATTCCTGTTGGAATTCTTGCCTCGGTCTTTGTCTTTGATGGTATTCTCTGGCTTGTGAATTCAAAGAAATATCCTGATCCGGTGTTCATGCTACTTGCTGGCGGTCTTATGCTGGGAGCATGGTTTATGGCCACGGACCCTGTAACATCCCCAGTATCACCAGCCGGGATCTGGATTTTCTCGATAGGAATTGGCTTCTTTGTGGTGTTGATAAGGTTGTTTGGAGGGATGCCGGAAGGGGTTATGTACTCTATTTTGATAATGAACTCCTTTGTTCCCCTTCTGGACAAATACCTTAGACCAAGAATGCTGGGAGAGAAGAAATGAAAGAAAGTCTGAGAATGATAATTGTGCTTACAATTTTTGCAGCCCTTTCAGGTGGTGTGCTTGGCTGGTTTAATTCCTATACAGAGAAAAGGGTTGAAATGAATAAGCTCAGGGACCTTCAGGAATCTCTCCAGGCCGTAACAAAGATGGATCCCAAAACAGACACCTATGAGAATCTGGTAAAGGAAAAGGATTTCGAGGTATATAGAATACTTTCAGGAACCGAGACCAAGGCCTATGCTATTGTGGGAGAGGGTAACGGTTACCAGGACAAGATCAGATTGATATTCGGAGTGACCCCCGATTTTTCAGAGATCATAGCGCTTAAGATACTCGAAGAAAAGGAAACCCCGGGACTTGGAGCAAAGATTGAATCTCCAGAATACCTTGCTCAATGGAGTGGCAAGGGAGCCGATTCTCCCCTTGAGCTTGTAAAGGAGAAACCAAAAACAAGATATCAGGTTCAGGCAATAACAGGGGCTACCATATCATCTACCACTGTGGTGAATATAGTGAATAAATCCCTTGAAAGAGCCAGAAAGTTAATAAAGAAGGAGGAAGGCAAATGAATCTCTGGAAGGAATTCATAAAAGGGTGGTGGAAGGATAATCCTGTCTTTGTTATGGTGCTGGGAATGTGTCCCACCCTGGCAGTTACCAATACTGTGGAGAATGCCATTGGAATGATAGCGGCAGTTGCCTTCGTTCTTATAGGATCCAGTTTTATTGTTTCCCTTATTAGGAAGATAGTTCCAAACCAGGTGAGGATAGCTACATTTATAGTGGTAATAGCAACTTTCGTTACCATGGCGGACAGGTACCTTGCTGCCTTTTATCCCTCTTTAAGTAAAGCGTTGGGTCCTTACGTTCCGCTGATAGTTGTTAACTGCATAATTCTCGGCAGACAGGAAGCCTTCGCATCCAAGAATGGGGTGATAGCTTCTCTCCTTGATGCTATAGGAATGAGTATAGGTTTTGGAATAGCATTGATGTTGATGAGCTCGGTAAGGGAACTTCTCGGTGCCGGAACATGGCTTGGCATGAAAGTCCTTGGAAGCTGGTATATCCCCTGGCAGGTGATGGTGCTTCCTGCTGGCGCGTTTTTCGTGCTGGGATTTCTCATCTGGGGATTCAATTCTATAAACAAAGCATTTTCAAAGGGGTGAGCTATGGAACTACTGGTAATATTTATTTCTGCGCTTTTAATAAATAACTTTGTTCTTCATTACTTCCTGGGCATTTGTCCGTTTATTGGAGTCTCTAACAGGCTGGATTCCGCTGTCTCAATGGGGCTGGCAGTTACCTTTGTTATGACCATCGCTGCCACTGTTTCCTGGCTTATATATTATCTTCTTCTCGTTCCATATCATCTGGAGTTTCTCGAAATAGTTTCCTTTATTCTGGTCATAGCTTCCCTGGTTCAGCTTGTTGAAATGTTCATAAGGAAGGTATCCCCACCTCTTTATCAGGCTCTGGGAATTTACCTTCCTTTAATAACCACAAACTGCGCCATCCTTGGCGTTGCCCTTCTGACAGTGCTTAAGAAGTACAATTTTATAGAGACCCTGGTGTTCTCTCTTGGCGCTGGATTGGGCTTTGCCCTTGCCATAATTATTATGGCAGGTATAAGGGAAGAGCTGGAATTTGCGGATGTACCAGAGGCGCTTAAGGGAGCTGGAATAACTCTTATCACTGCCGGGATCCTTGCCCTGGCATTTATGGGATTTTCAGGACTAATAAAGTGAGGGAAAAATGAGCACACCGGTAATTTCCATCATCATAATGGGCTCAATAGCCATAGCGTTCTCTGTAATAATCGCAATCGCCTATAAGAAATTGAAGGTCGAGGTAGACCCGAGGGTGGAAGAAATATTTGAGATTCTTCCAGGGGTAAACTGCGGTGCATGTGGATATCCAGGATGCCAGAATTATGCAGAAGCTGTGGCCTCGGGTGCAGCCCCTCCAAATAAATGTACAGTTGGAGGGCCCGGCGTAGCAGAAATGGTGGCAAAAATAATGGGACTGGAAGCAGGTGAGGTGGAGAAGAAAGTGGCAAAGGTTCTTTGTATAGGTGACAGGGAGAAATCCGTCTGGACTGCAGACTATATTGGACCTCAAACCTGTGCAGCTGCTCATGTTTCCGGAGGAGCCGGAAAGGCATGCTCCTACGGTTGCCTTGGTTTTGGAGACTGTGTGGAAGCCTGTCCCTTTGATGCCATCCACATGAATGACAAGGGTATTCCGGTTGTTGACGAAGAGAAGTGCACCGGATGCGGCCTCTGTGCGGAAGCCTGCCCGAGAGATATAATTGTTATTGAATC
>JAMOUL010000160.1 GCA_027062035.1 Candidatus Aminicenantota bacterium
CAAAAAGCCCACGGCTAAAATCCTCAGAATAGCTGCAGCCAGGGTAAAGCCCCACGTTATGGCAGCAGTACCCCTCATCATAGAAAAAATATACAAGAGGGAGGTGCAACCGGTCCTGCGGAAAAATATCGCCATGAAGGTTCTTTCCATTTCGCCCTTTATCAGGCGGGCGCTTTTCAAAAAGATAGGCAAAAAAATTGTGGACTTTTTCGGAGGAGAGCTCCGCACCATGGCCTTTGGAGGTGCACCCCTGGGAATTGAGCTGGAAAAATTCCTGAGAAAGGCAAAATTTCCCTATGCTGTGGGCTACGGCCTTACCGAAACTTCACCGGTGCTTACCGGGGCGAAAGTAAACGAAACAAGGCTCGGCTCTGCAGGAAAGCCCTTAAAGGACGTAGAGATAAAGATCGTTGACCCTGATCCGAAAACCGGTGTGGGAGAGATATGGGTCCGCGGTCCAAATGTGATGAGGGGATACTACAAAAACAAAGAACTCACCAGAGAGGTCCTCACAGAGGATGGCTGGTTCAGAACCGGCGATCTTGGCTATCTTGATAAGGACAATTATCTCTTCATAAAGGGCAGGTCAAAGAACATGATTCTGGGACCCAGCGGGGAAAACATCTTCCCGGAAACCATTGAGGAAAAGCTCAACATGCACCCCTATGTATCAGAATCCCTTGTTCTGGAGCGGGATGGTGTGCTCGAAGCCTGGATATATCCTGAATATTCCCTGCTGGAAAGCAAGCTTCAGGGCAAATCAGAGGCCCAGAGACAGAAAATAATGGACGAAATCCTGGAACAGATCCGCAAAGAAATAAACGAAAAACTTCCACCCTTTGCCAGAATAAAAAGATGCGTTGAACAGCCTGAACCCTTTGAGAAAACACCGACCCACAAAATAAAGCGGTATCTCTATTATCACCCGAAAAAATAAATTTGACCCATATTGCACATTTTTCTTAAATAAAATCAGGAGGGAAAAATGAAGAAGAGAATTGCTCTGCTCGCTTTATTATTACTGCTGGCGCCTATTTTCGCAGGGGAAGAATGCACAACAGCCATAATAAGCGGGGAAGCATCCTTTAACGGCGCACCCCTGCTCTGGAAAAACAGAGACACAGGACATATTTACAATAAGGTGATCTACGTAAAGGAAGTACCCTATAGTTATATCGCTGTGGTAAATCACGATGAGACATCAGGACGAAGTGTATTCGCTGGTATAAATTCAGCAGGCTTTGCAATTATGAACTCTGTTGCCTATAACCTCCCGAAAAAATCAGGAGAAAGGACAGACCTCGAAGGCATAATAATGGCAGATGCCCTGAGGAAGTGTCGTACCGTGGGCGACTTCGAAAACTACATCCAGAAGAACACGGGTCCGGGACTGGGCAGCCTTGCAAACTACGGCGTAATAGATGCAGAAGGTGGAGCTGCCCTTTTCGAAGTGCACAATCACGGATATAAAAGACTGGACGCAAAGGATTTCCCCGAAAAATACATAGTAAACACAAATTTCTCAAGAAGTGGAAAGCCATACCGGGGATACGGATATTTAAGGTTCGACAGGGCTACCCAGCTGTTTAAAAGGGCAAAGAAAATATCTCCCCTTTATATACTTCAGTTCGTCTCAAGGGACGTCAGCAATCCTCTTGTACCTGTGCCCCCACGCAGCCAGTGGAAAAACCTTCCGGCGGATAAACCCTTCTGGATATACACCAACGATTCCATAGATAGGCCAAGCACGGCATCAGCCATTGTTTTTCAGGGGGTAAAGAAGGGCGAGGACCCTGCAAACTCCATAATGTGGGTTATACTGGGAGAACCTGTAACCTCCATTGCAGTACCCCTATGGGTAAAGGCCGGACAGGTACCACGCCTCCTCTGGGATGGCGACATCGCCCCCATAGATAGAGAGTCAATGCGGATAAAGGCTATCCTCAGGCCATTAAAAGGGGGAAACAGACCAGAATATATGGACCTCACCAAGCTCGACAACAACAGAGGCTCCGGCTGGCTACCCCTGCTTCTGAAGACAGAGCAGGAGATCTTCAGGGAAACAATGAAATTTATGAAAAGCAGCCACACTCCCGCAGAACTCGCAGCCTTCCAGCAAAAAATGGCGGAAAAGGTTTACCGAACGCTCAGAAAAATATATTAGTCAGACGAACCATCAACTTTTCAACAGTTTATATTACTTCTCTTTACATTGATTCTAAATCTGTTTTCTGATAGCATATATATGTGGAAAAGGCAAGACTAAAAAGGTTCATCAAAAAAAATAAAGTTTTATTCTGGGTGGATTAAAGATAAGGAAAAGATAAGTGAAGAGATACTGGTGGAAACTATCCTCAATTATGGAACCAGGGAAAGTGTAAAGGAACTCTTTGATATTTTAGGAATAGAACATGTTGCAGAAATATTCTTTAAACAGATAAGAAAAAAAAGAAATAA
>JAMOUL010000161.1 GCA_027062035.1 Candidatus Aminicenantota bacterium
AGTTCTTCTTCCCCCAGAAGGGAAATCTCTGTATCGTCTATGTAAACCTTCCCTTCAGAGGGCTCCATCAATGTTCCCATTATGTGAAGCAGGGTTGTTTTTCCCACACCTGAAGGTCCCATAATTGCCACAGATTCTCCTGATTCCACCGTCAGGTCTATTCCAGAAAGAACCTCTGTTGTTACCCCTGCAAGGTAGAACCGCTTCTTCACATCAACCAGCGAAACCTTACTCATATCTTATAGCCTCCGATGGGTCAATCTTCGCAGCCTTGAGCGCAGGATAAATGGTGGAGAGAAAACTTATTAAAAGGGCGAAAATGCCCACCCCCAGCGCTTCAAGGGGTCTGACATGGAAGGGCACATGGCCTATCTGGTATATATCCGCAGGTATCCTTATTAATTTAAAGGTTGTGGCTGCCCATGAAGCAGCGATACCAATAATTTCGCCGAGCACAACCCCTATAAAACCTATAATAGTACCCTGTATCATGAAAATTCTGGCTATCTCCCTTTTCCTCGCCCCCATTGACATCAGAATTCCGATATCCTTTATCTTTTCCATAACAAGAAGGACAAGGGAAGCGATTATGTTCAACGCAGCCACTATCACGATGAGGGCAATAACCATAAATATTACCTTCTTTTCCAGTTTCAGGGACTCGAAAAGCGTTCTGTTGATCACGTTCCATGGAGTAAACATGAGGTCAGGAAACTTTTTGCTCAGCACCTCTGCATACTCCTCAGCCCTGTATATATCATCAACGTCTATGTTAATGTAGTTCACCACCGGATCAAGGGAAAGAAGCTCCCTTCCCCTGTTTAAGGGAAAGGCTCCGCTTGTATTGTCAAGGATGTAAAGGCCCGAATAAAAGGAGCCCACCACCTTAACCTTCCTTGCCCTTGCCCTCGGCCCGAAGGGTGTGAGCTCTATGTCAGGAAGATAAACTGTAATATACTCACCGGGTTCCACCCCGAGCTCCTCCATCAGTCTTTCCCCGAGAACAATCCCACCCCTGCGAAGATCTCCTGCCCAGGAAGGGGCATTTTCCGGGTCAAGGCCCCTGAGCATGAGGGGTTTTATTGCGAATCTGGAAGAGGCAAGGGCCTGGATTATTGCCTGTGGATAGGCCCTTTTAACAAAGGGCATTTTTTCAAGGGACAGGCAGACCTCCTTCCAGTCCTCAACACCATCGGGAGAAACCGGGGAGGCCATTATGGCAGAGGTGGCCTTTAGCACCTTTCCCTGAATTTCCCCGTGAAATCCGCTTATCAGTGCAAGGGCTATTACAAGGGAAGCAACCCCTATGGTAATTCCCAGGATGGAAACCGCAGAGATAACGGATATAAAGGTCTGCTTCCTCCTGGAAAAAAGATATCTAAGTGCTACGAAAAAACTGAATTTCATTTCTTTCTAAGCAGGGGAAAGAGGATAACCTCTCTGATATTTGGGGAATCTGTAAAGATCATTACAGTCCTGTCTATGCCTATCCCCTCCCCTGCAGTGGGTGGAAGGCCATAGCTCAGGGCCTCTATATAATCAAGGTCCACCTCTGCCCCTTCCTCCTTTCTTCTTACCTGCTCCTCAAACCTCGCCTTCTGTTCATCCGGGTCCGTAAGCTCTGAAAACGCGTTTGCAACCTCCATTCCTGCAACAAACAGCTCGAACCTTTCGGTAAGTCTGGGATCCTCCCTGTGTTCCTTGGCAAGGGGAGACAGAACCTTTGGAAAATCCATAACAAAGGTGGGCTGAAACAGGCTCTCTTCCACGTATTTATCGAAAAGGAAGTCAAGGGCCTTTCCATAGGTGGATGGGGGTGTTCCCTCTTCAGGGAATTCCTCAAGAGCCTTCTTCATAACGAATTCTTCATCCCAGAGCTTTTCCACGGGGATTCCCGAGGCTTCGCTCAGGCTATCCATAAACTTCAGCCTCTTCCATGGGGAAGAAAAATCCAGTTCCTTCCCCTGATATTCCCCCTTAAGGCTGCCCCATACCTCCATTGCAATTTCCTGAAAGAGTTCCTCTGTAAGGTCCATAAGGAAGTTGTAATCCTTATATGCCCAGTAGAACTCGAGCATTGTAAATTCCGGATTATGGAACGGGGAAATACCCTCGTTTCTGAAGTTCCTTCCTATTTCAAAGACCCGCTCTATTCCCCCAACCACAAGCCTTTTAAGATAAAGCTCAGGGGCAATCCTCAGATATAGGTCCATATCAAGGGCGTTATGATGGGTAACAAAGGGCTTTGCAGCAGCGCCCCCAAGGACAGAGTGCATCATCGGGGTTTCAACCTCCACAAAATCCCTTTTTTCGAAAAATTCCCTTAGCTTCCTCAGGATCTTTGCCCTTTTCTCAAAGGTATCCCTGGTCTTTTTATTTACTATAAGATCGAGGTATCTCTTTCTGAACCTTATCTCAACGTCCTGCAGTCCATGCCATTTTTCCGGAAG
>JAMOUL010000162.1 GCA_027062035.1 Candidatus Aminicenantota bacterium
GGGCTGGTAGAGGATATGGCCCGGGAACTTACCCTGGAAGATGTCGTAGGACTTTTACCCAAGGGGGGGACAATACTGGGAACTTCCAACAGGGATAATCCCTTCAAGTACGTTACAGACATGGGTATTAAGGATATGTCCAGCAGGGTTATAGAAAATCTTGAGAAACATAAAATAGACGTCTTGATAACTGTGGGAGGAGATGGTACCCAGGCAATAGCCCTTAAGTTCCAGAATATGGGAATAAATGTAATAGGTATCCCAAAAACAATAGATAACGACCTGGGAGGAACAGATCAGACCTTTGGTTTTGACTCAGCGCTTCATGTAGCAACTGAAGCTCTTGACAGGTTACACACCACAGCTGAGAGCCACCACAGAATAATGGTGCTTGAGGTTATGGGAAGAAATGCAGGATGGATCGCCCTCGAAGCTGGTCTTGCCGGAGGGGCAGATCTGATTTTAATCCCTGAAATTCCTTTTACTTTTAAAAAGGCAGCAAAGGTAATAGAGGAGAGAGAACGCAGAGGTAAAAGATTTAGCCTGGTTGTGGTGGCTGAGGGGGCAAAACTGGAAACAGGAGAACAGGTTGTACTGAGAAAGGTTAACGATCCTACTGAGCCAAAGAGGCTGGGTGGAATAGGAAGGATTGTGGCTGAAAGGCTGGAGGAAATCGTTGGACTGGAAAGCAGATACACTATTCTCGGACATCTTCAAAGGGGAGGGTCACCTTCTCCCTTTGACAGATTGCTTGCTACGAGATTTGGATATTTTGCAGTAAAAGCTGCGGCAGAGGGTCAATCAGGAAAGATGGTAGCCCTGAAGGGACAGAATATTCGCCTTGTCAGTCTTGAGGAAGCAGTGGATAATCCAAGGAGAGTAGAACCTGATTCTGATTATGTGCTTGCTGCAAAGGCTATCGGTATAGGTTTTGGTGATGAGTGAAATAAAACCCGTTGTAAGAGGAAAATACATAGAGACTCAGGATTTTGCGGAGGATAAATTTTCGGAAACAAAAGTTTATCTTGCAGACAGGGAACTTTTAAGCAAGAGTAAAAAATATGCTATAGAAGGAAGAAACTCCCTTCAATTAATGGATGAAATCTCAATTTACAGGGCCATGGAAAGGGCCGGTGCGTGGCTTAAGGAGAAAAGAGAGGAAATAGAGAAAATTACTGCAGCAGAGACCGGAATAGAACCTGATGCACTTTCCTATGACATGGATCTATCCATTAAAATCTTAGATGCTTCTGCTTTTATTCCTCAGGATTTTTTTACGATCAAAAGATATGAAAAAGAAGTAGAATACAAAATTGTACAGGGTAAAAAGCTGTTAATTCTTCGCCCTTCCTTTTTCCCTGTGTTTTCGTGGACTTTAAAATACATAATAGCCGCGGTATTTCTTAGAACGCCTGTAATAATAGTGAAGAACAATCCTCCGTTTTATTTTTACCAGGAACTTCCCAGAATGCTTCAGGAAGCAGGACTCCCTGCCTCAGCCATATCGTTTTTGCCTGTAAAAAAAGAGGGGATACCTGAAGAGATTTTCTCTCAAAATAAGCCAGGCATGTCTTTTTATCTTGAAGGACCCTATAAGGATTCCATTGAAAAAATCTTCAAAATGTCCTTTCCCTTCTGGCCCCGCAGAATATTTTTTTCCCATGAAATCTTCGGGGAAGTTCTTGACATAGTTGGAGAGCTTAAAATTTCCTCTCCCGATGAACTAAATGTTCAATTAAACAAGGCAGATATTGAAATTTTTATAAATGGAGTCAATGAAAAGGGAAATTTATTGCGGGAAAAACCTATTATTATAAAAGGAAAATGTTCAGACTTGCCAGAATACGCACCTTTTTACTGTCTGGAGCCCATAGACGACCCGGAAGAAATTGAGGGCGATACATTAACACTTTTTATAACACACGAGGAAAAGATAGTGGAAATTCTGAAGGGTGTGCGTTCAAGGAATATATTTGTCAACCGGATTAAATATCATTTATGCGAAATATCTGAGATTTACAACGCCTTAGATGAAATTTCCACGAGCAAGGTATTGGTTAAGCCCTGATTACATTCAGGGCATCCTCTATCGTACCGGCGTACTTTATTACATCCACACCGATATCTGTTAATCTTTTTTCTCCTTTCTTTCCGATCTTTCCCGTGATTATAGTACTACAATCTTCTACAAGAGAATATACGTCAAAGGTTTTAAGATGCTGAAAACTGTCCTTATATATATTTTTTCTCTTTTCCTGGAGTTTAATTTTCCTGTCCTGGATTCTGTAAACATAAAAATATTCAGCTCTTCCGAACATGTGGGTTGTAACATTAATCCCGTCGTCTGTAGCCACTGCGACCATGAAACTTTCCCTTGAGGCAACAATAAGAAGGTTATCTCCTTGCGTTGTGGCTTCTTCTATTTTTAGCCCTGCCCCGGAGAGAA
>JAMOUL010000163.1 GCA_027062035.1 Candidatus Aminicenantota bacterium
CTTAAAACCGGTCTTTTCCCCCAGTATTTCATAGAAGGTCTTCTCGGAAGAAGGAGCCTTAAAGGTAACATCAAGTTCATAGGAAGATATAAGGGGTACGAGCTGAAAAGGTATCACAGGAACATTTTCCGGAAGGAAAACAAATACTCTTTTGGGGCCCTGTCTTTTCTTTACTTCCACAGCCTTAAGCTGATGCTCCAGATGAAGCAGAATTTCCCTTAAAAGCTCTTCCTGATACCCTCTATCGCTTATCTTCTTACCTTCCTTTATCATCATGGCCAGCTCCCCTGCAGCTCTGGCCGATATATTCAGGAGATCATCTGAAAACATACCCGCACCCTCTGAGTTCTTCAGTAGCCCTTCCCAGAACATCAAAACCCCCTTCGCTTACCTCAACTATATCAGGAACAAGCAAAGCAGATACCGTGCACAAATTGGCAAAATCAAAAACCTTCAATAGCCCTTTTTCCCCGGTCAGTACCTTTGCATACGGATGATCACTGTAAAGACCATCAGAAGGGGCATAAAACTGGGAAAATAGTTCACTCATTCCATACTCTGTCCAGAACCTGGCTTCAGGCATAAAACGGGATGCGAATAGGTGTAATTCCCTTCTATTATATTTTTTTTCTATCCCCTTGTATCCTCCTGTATCTATCACAACAAACTTTCCCATCAATTTTTCCCTCTGAACTTCCAGCCAGCGAGCCATTTTAAATAGTTGAGTCGAGGTGAGAAAAATAATGCCGCTTTTTTCCTGAAGCAGGGGTACTACTGCCTCCGGAGAAATCTCGAATCCGACATTTAAATACTCCACTCTTATCTGGCTTTCGAAGATTTTCAACATATACGCCAGAGAAGAAGTGGGGAAAAATTCAAAGGGAGGTATAATGGAATACACCACATCACGAAACGGAAAAGAGCGTAGAGCAGAAGCGTAATAGAGCAAAAGACTTTCTTCATTGAATTTTACTCTACTCCTCTGTCCGGTTGTACCGCTGGAAAGAAATTCTCCAGTGGATTTTCCGCAGGAAAATATATCTTCATACTTAAAAAACTCCACCGGCATAAATGGGATTTCTTCCACCCTTTTAAACTTTATCTGACCTTTTCTTTCGCAGAACCTCCTGTAGACAGGATTATTCTCAACCTGAAAGTGTGCTATTTCAAGGGCAAGGTCGGGCGAGAAGGTTTCCCCGCGCACAATATGATTGATCACCCTGTCAAATATTTTCACTTTCCTTTCCTCTGGAAAATTATATCAGCAAATAAGAAAAGATAGAATCCGCTCCGTTTTGGTTTTGAAACAATCTGAGAACTGTTAAAATAAAAAGGATGATTGCTCTATCCTGGTTTTCTCTGCTTGCACTTCTTATAATAACGGCAAGGGTCGGTGGGTTGTGGATTTCCATTCCCTTATTTCTTTTAGGCCTTTTAATCTCGCACTTTAAAAATAAAGGTTTATATATCTTTGCGTTTCTTTTACCCCTTGTAAATGCTGTTCCATTCTTCTTAAATTCCGGGTTTCCCTTCAACTACTTTGCTCCGTCTCTATTTCTGGTCGCAGGACTGTATCTGGGAAACACCGGTTTTAAGGCTAAAGGATATATACCCCAATCCTATTCTCTGTACTTAACATTACTCTGGCTTTCCGCGATCTTTCTTCTATTGAGATGGTCCAACATAACCCTTTCCCGTCTTGCTTTTCTTAAAGATACCCCTGTAACTCCAGGTGGACCAAGGGTATCCTTTGGAATTTTCTTTCCTGTAATTACCCTTGCTCTTTATTCGGCAGGACTTTTTGCATATTACCTGACGAAAAACGTAGACCGAAGAAAATTCTTCCAGTTCATGTCTGCTGGAACCGCCTTTGCAATGGCAATCGGATTTCTCCAGTGGGCCGGCTACAGAATACTCATTTCTCCGGGGTTGTGGGATAAGGGAATAAGATTTAACGCTACCTTCTCCGATCCCAATGCAGCTGGTGCCTTTGCAGGCATCCTGTTTGGATTGATATTGCTCAATTACAGCAAATGGAAGGACCTATTATTTCTTCTTCCTCCTCTTATTATAGTACTACTCTCCTCCTCCAAAAGTGGAATTATTCTTGTGGGACTCTCTCTGGTCATCGTTTTTTTCTCAAGAAGAATAACCGGGAATACACGAATAGCCCTTATTCTGGGCTTCATTCTTCTTGTCATACCCTTTATTCCCCACCTGAAGGCCAGATTTTATAGAAATTATATAGCTCTCATAAAATGGAAGAAACTTGATGTGGCACTTACAGGAAGAATATCCTTAACTTCTAAAGCTATAACAGGAATCAAAGAATACCCGGTTTCCGGTATTGGGCCCGGAAACTTCACATTCTACACATCTTACAAATTCAAGAAACACGGATGGATTGATATTGTTCCATCAGTTTACCTATCCAGTATGGTTGAGACCGGACTCATAGGTGGTTTTTTCTTTATCCTATTCCTTATATCATTTGCTGCAGGGCGAGCTTCCCCTGAAAGGTCAGTTCTTTATATTCTGCTTTTCATCTTTATTTTCAATAATGGGTTATGGAATCCAGAGGTAATGGTAATTTTCTGGATATTGCTCTCAGGAATACCTCCACGAAAGATAAAAATTCCTCTGAAAATATCCGTTTCATCCCTGTTAATATATCTAATTGCCCTTGTTCTCAGTTTTAACTCATTGCACCCGGCAAAATGGTGCGTTAACGATGGAACATATTATGATTATGGTTTCCACCAGCTGGAGGATAATTTTAAATGGACCAGACGGGCTGCGGGAATTTACGGAATTTTTAAAAATTCTAAGGTAAGATTTGAAACTGGCTTCCCATTTGACAAAACAAAATACTCAAAACAGATAGTAGATGTTTACTGGAACGGAAAGAAAATAAAAAGGCTGATTTTGAACCGTTTTAAAGCCCGGGAATCATTGAAAATTTCAGGAGAAGGCTTTCTTGAATTTCGGATAAAACCCTGGTTTATTCCAGCAAAACTCAAACTCAGCAAAGATCCCCGCGAACTTGGAATAAAAATTGCTGGAATATGGTGAAATTTACTGGTATCATTCATAAGTGATGATAGAGCTGAAAAATCTATTTCCCTCGCAAAAAGAAAGATGGTTAAGAAAGGAAGCAAAAAAGGCCTCCCCCATTACTCCAACGAAACTAAAATACCTGCTGGAACCATTTAAAAAGGGGGAAATTCCGTCTATAGTTCAGAAGTCTTATGAACTTTATCTTAAGGGAAGAATCATAATCCCGGGTGCAGGAGAAATTCCAAAACCTGATATGGACTGTTTAAAAAAGGGGGAATGTGAAGGCATTCCTGAAGAATTAGTCTACCACCTCACGAGACTATCATGGCTGGTCCTACCAGCGCTAAAACATCACCTATCACCTTCCATAGAAACCTACCAGCTTATAAAAAAAGACCTGCTGGATTGGATATCGAAAAATCCTCCTCTAAGGGGAATAGGCTGGGAAAATACCCAGGATATCGCCATCAGAGCAGCAACCCTTCCCCTTATTTACGAAGCACTTGGAACAAGGGCACTCGATGACAGAAAATTCACAGAAAAATTTATTCACTCTTTGATGGTTCACTACATTTATCTCAATGAATTCAGACAGGGCAGTGGCTTGAAAAAGTTCATAGTTCTCACAGGGCTTATACATAGCGGTGTATTTCTCAGGAAATTCTCTGTACCTACACCTAACTTTGACCTTATAATGGAGGAATTTCTTTCTTCTATCTTTGATCAGCTTGACAGGGACGGCTTCTACAATGAAGGTAGCATAGAGGCCCATCTATTCTTCTTTGAACTTTCTCTATTTACAGCTTTCCTTCTCCAGAAAAACAAATATTTATTCGGTGAGGCATGGGAAAGGATAGAAAAACAGGCCTTTATAATTTCAGAATTAAACTCCAGCGAAGGTCTACCCCGTATAGGAACCGAAAGAAATCTTTACCTCTTTCCTTTCCACGGTCTCACTTCAAATCCGAACTTTCTTCTTTCCCTCTTTTATTCAATTCGTCCCGGGGAAAGGTATGGAGCTCCCGCTGTTGACGAGGTTTCTCTGTTTGTGAAACCGACGTCAGGAGAATACAGGAAGAGAGGTCTGTGCCTCAAAAAACAGGGGCTCGCCACACTTATAAACGATAAAAAATCCATGGTTTTTTCCTGCCTTGCCACTGAAGAAGGTGATAAATTGTCGTTTTCTCTCATTGTAAACGATTTGAAAATAATTTCGGACCCTGGCACCTACCTGTTATCTTCTCCCTACTCCCGGGAAATGGGTTCCACACTGTATCATTCCACTGTTTCTATAGATGGTGGAGACCAGAGACAGGTCTCCCCTTCCAGTAGAAAAAGGTTGTTCATCATGACAGAATGCACAAAAACAGCAGCCCGGGGGGAGTTCCGGTGGCCTGACGGAGTAGTTCACTCAAGAAGAATTGCTAAAACAGAAAAGGGCTTTGAAATAGAGGATGAAATATCAAGTGAAAGGGACAGGGAAATAACCTGGGCTTTCATTTTCCATCCCGAAGTTAAGATAAGGTTCGAGGAAAAGGGGTTAATACTCCAGAGAAACGGAATATCTGTCACATTTAAGTTCCCCGGGGGAATGAAAATAGAAGTAGAACCCATAAAATATTCAAGGAAATACGGAACCCTGGAGAATACAACAAGGGTTATATTCAGAAGAAAGGGTAAAGGGAAGTTTATTTTCAAAATAGAATAGTTAAACTATTTTTTGCTTGATTTTTATTTCAATTCATGATTATCTTTATATTCAGGGATGGTGGAAGAGCAGAAAAAGAAATGGTGAAAAAGGATGACAAAAATTTCCTGATGGAAGTTCTATTAAACTTCCCGGTGGGTATCGGAATTTTTGATTCTCAACTGAACCTTTTATATTCCAATCATCACTTCAAGGAACTCTTGGGCGAAAAAATTGAGGATAGGGAGTTTATAAAAAAACTCTTCGAAACCAGAAGCAAGGGGGCCAGCGATTATTTCCATAAAGATAACAAAATTATAGGTTATACCCCCTATCTTATAGAAGATAAACAGGTACTCCTTATGAAGGATATGACCGAAAGCATTTACACTCTTGACCTGGAAAAAAACCGTAAATTAAACGATACCATAAATTACATCTTTTCAATGGTACGCCATGAAATCGGAAACCCCATAAATACGATAAAGGTTTCCATCTCTGTTCTTAATGAAAATCTGGAAGAATATTCAAAGGATAAAATCAGGGAATACATCTCCAGGTTAAAAGAAGAAACTGAAAGAATGGAAAAAATACTTTCTGCCCTTAAGGATTTCAGCAGGTATGGAGTGGTAAAAATAGAGAGGATAAACCTGAAGGAGGTCCTGGAGAAAACCATTTATTCAATGAAACCCCTTGCCCGTTCAAAGGGGACCATGCTTTTTCTTTCGGAACCAGCCGATGTAGAAGTGGAAGCGGATTCTGTAGCCCTCATGCAGGTTCTGAGTAATATAATAAAAAACGCCATAGAAGCTCTGGAAAACAAAGAAGGAGAAAAAATGATTCAACTTTATACATCTGTGGACGAAAAATTTGTAAGGATTCATATAATTGATAATGGCCCTGGAATACCTCCAGAACTGACTGAAAAGGTCTTTATGCCTTTTTTTACCACGAAAAACAATGGGACGGGGATGGGCCTTGCAATATGTAAAGGATTAATAACAGCAATGAATGGCTGGATTGGACTTATAAATACAGGAAACGGAACTATGGCAATTGTAACCCTGCCCAAAAAACATATTGACAGAACCACTGAAGGTTAATTTATGCTATATCCTCTTCTCTCTCGAACTTAAATCCCTTTTCAAAAACTCTCAGACAGGCATCCACTGCACTCTCATCATAGTATTTACCTCTTTTGCTGGCTATCTCTTCAAGGGCTTTATCTATTCCCAGAGCAGCTCTATATGGCCTGTGGGAACTCATGGCCTCCACGACATCGGCCACGGCAATAATTCTGGCCTCAAGAAGAATTTCCCCATTCTTTAATCCCTTGGGATAGCCTGAACCGTCCACCCGTTCATGATGCTGAAGCACAATCTCTGCAATAGGCCATGGAAAATCTATCTTCTTAAGAAGTTCATATCCTATTTCTGGATGACTCCTGATCAACATAAATTCATGTTCGGTAAGTTTTGTAGGTTTTACCAGTATTTCCGATGGAACTGCAAGTTTTCCTATATCGTGGAGGAGACCGGCAACCCTTATAGCTTCAATACGCCGTTCTTCAAGCCCCATCTCCCGGGCTATTGCCACTGCCAGCTCTGTAACCCTTTTCTGGTGACCTGCCGTATATGGGTCTCTTACCTCCACAACAGAACCCAGCGCGCTCACAGTGTCCTCGAACAGTTTTCTCATGAACCTGATACTTTCTCTGAGTTCCTCTTCAAGAAGTTTGCTCTGGGTAATATCCTGAATGGATCCCTCGTAATACACAATTTTTCCTTTCCTGTTTCTAACGGCTCTGGTGGATTCCTTCACCCATATGACACTTCCATCCTTCCTTTTGAACTGAACTTCCATGTGAACTACATCCTTTTCCTCCATTTCCCTTTTCCAGCGTTCACGGTCCATCTTTCTGAGATAAAACCTGGAGGTTGATAAATCCTTTATTTCCTCAACTGAGGAGTATCCGAGAATTTCCACAAAGGCAGGATTAACTTCTATTATTCTTCCATTAGGTGTGGTTCTATAAAGTCCAACGGGAATATTTTCAAACAGGCTTCTGTATTTTTCTTCGCTTTCCTTTAATCTTTTCTCAGATTCTTTGAGCTCCGTTATATCCCTCGCCACTATCACTGCCCCCCTGAATTTACCGCCTATAAATATAGGCGACTGTCTGGCTGAAAGGCACTTTTTCTGTCCTCTAATATCCAGTTCGTATTCAAAAGATGCGGTCTCTCCTCTTTTGTTGCCTTTAAAGGCATTTTCAAAAAGTTTCACCACCTTCGGAGGCAACACCTCACGGGGAGTTTTTCCAATAAACTCTTCCGGGGAAAGAAATAGTTCATTCTTCGGGGCATTGTAGAATATAAATCTACCCTCCTCATCCACCACGAAAACGTAATCCTTCATGGAAGCAAGGATGGCCTTCATAAGGGATTCTGAGCTCCGCAGTTGTTCTATTGCTTCTTCCTTCTCCTTATTTACCCTTTTCAATTCCCTTTCCACCCTGCTTTTGTAAAGGGCGATTTCTATATTCAAATACAATTCTCTTTCGTCTATTGGTTTAATAAGGTAACCGAATGGTTCTGCAATCTTTGCTTCCCTGAAAGTTTCCTCATCGCTATAGGCGGTTATGTAAATTACAGGGATCTCAAGAACTGAATTTATCTCCCTGGCAGCCCTGATTCCTCCTTTTCTATCATTTCCCAGAACTATGTCTATAAGGGCAAGATCCGGTTTTTTTCTCTTTGCCAGCTGAATTGCTTCATCCATGGTGGTAGCTATACCACAAACGCTATAGCCACCCTGTATTAAGGTTTCTCGTAAATCCTCGGCAGTTATTATTTCATCTTCCACTATTAAAATATTTGGTTTTCCCATCTTTATCTCCTGAATCTAATCCTGAACTCCGTTCCCTTTCCGGTTTTTAATTTAATTTTTCCCTTTAACTGTTCTTCAACCAGGATTCTTATAAGCCTGAAACCAAAGGTGGAAGGCGAATCAAAATCCACATCCTTGCTTATGCCAACCCCATCATCACTCACAATTATTTCAACCTCTTCTCCCTTCAGGCTCAATTTTATCCTGATTGTACCCTTTCTTCCTTCGGGAAAAGCATATTTCAAACTGTTCGAAACCAGTTCATTTATTACCAATCCTGCAGGTATTGCCCTGTCTATGGGAAGAAATATGTTATCGACCTCCAGTTTGAGTTCAACCCTGGATCTGTCCACATCATAGCTTCTGTAAAGATCCCTTACAAGACTTTTTATGTAATCACCAAATTTCACGTTTGCAAGATCTTCGGAGTGATAGAACTTCTCATGAAGAAGGGCAATGGACTTAATTCTACTCTGACTGTCCTTTAATATATTAAGCACCTCAGGGGACTTAACGTATCTCGAATGAAGTCTTAATAAACTTGTTATAATCTGGAGATTGTTCTTTACCCTGTGATGAAGTTCCCTTAGTAGAACTTCTTTCTCCCTTAAAGAAGCCTGAAGTTTCTCTTCCTTTTCGAGTAGTTCTGTAATGTCTATACCTGCTGAAAGAACTTCAATTACCTTCCCTTCATCATCCCTTATAACAGAATTTCTCCATTTTACTATTTTCAGGTCACCTTTTGCGGTTAAAATGGGATTTACATAGTGTTCGCCTTTTTCTTCTCCTTTTACTATCCTGTTGAAAAACCCCATCATTTCTTCCCTGTTTTCTTCCGGTATGAAGTACTCAAACCAGTTCTTCCCGATAATTTCCTCCTTGGGCAACCCGAGCAGTCTTGAACCTTCCAGGTTAATAAGCTTAACCCTTCCTTCTCTATCAAGTACAACTATAATGCTTCCTGCAATATTCAAATATTTTTCGGCTCTCTCCTTTTCTTCCTTTAATTCCTTTGAAAGTTTCTCTCTCCATGTAACATCCCTGACAAAACCCACTGCTGCGTACTCACCTTTGAAATTGATTCTTGTAACCGCAAACTCCACAATTTTTATTCTCCCATTCTTGGTAACAATTTTTGCGCTATATGTTGAGGGAACTTCCTTACCCTCGGCTCTTTTTCTTGCATATTCTCTGATTCTTTTCCTGTCATCTGGATGGATTAAATCAAATATATTCATTTTGTAAAGCTCATCTTCCGCATACTCGGTGATCTCTTTAATTTTTTTATTAACAAAAAGAAATTTGTTTCCCCGGTAGATATATATGCCATCATGGGAATTTTCCACAATTGCCCTATAGAGTTCCTCGCTTTCTCTCAGCTTTTTATCCCTTTCCGTCTCTTCGGTGATATCCACAAGGGTTCCTATAATGGCCGGTCGTCCTTCGTAGATGGTAAGACTACCATAGGCCTTAACCCATATAAACTTTCCATCCTTCCTCAATCCGCGGAAGACATAATGAATGGACTTTACCTTTCCCTCTATCCTTTTCCTGATATTTTCTTTAACTATGTGTCTATCCTCGGGATAGGTAAGGTCACTCGGTCCTAACTTATCAACTATTTCTTCCACAGAATATCCGAAAATCTCAGCCAGCCTTGGGTTTACGTATTTAAACACACCATCCTGGATAAGATAAATCCCCACAAGCGACTTCTCGGTAAGGTCTTTAAAGAGTCTTTCGAGCTGCCTGGCTTCCTCTTCAGCCATTTTCTGTTCTGTTATGTCTTCAAGAAAGCCGTCGTAAAATAAAACCTCTCCCTTTTCATCCTTAACCACTCTCTCTGTACCGCGTATCCAGATCAACTTACCATCTTTTCGTTTCATACGCAGTTCGAACTCATTTATGTCTTTTTCCCTTGCCTCTTCTTTTACTTCATCCCTGACACCTGGAT
>JAMOUL010000164.1 GCA_027062035.1 Candidatus Aminicenantota bacterium
GTCGGTAATGAACTCGTATTCGGGGAACAGAATCCTCCACATACCCCCGTACCGATAGACCCGCCCCGCTGCAATGACTTTATCCCCCTCCTTGAAGTTCTTGAGGACGAATGGAACCTTCCTCCATACCAGATTGAGGAACTCCCCCGTGTGTATCTTCAGGGTCACTATCTGCTCGTTGCCCTCCTCCCCCTTGGACACCACCGTCCCCACCACCACCGCTTCCTCCCCCGCTTCCAGCCTCGGAGTCAGGCGGCTGCGGTCCAGATACCGCCTCGGGGGAAATAGTATCAAGTCCTTTACCGTATGGATACCGAGACGGGCAAGGCGGGATGCTCTGCGGGGTCCAACACCCTTTATGTACTTTACCGGGGTATCGAGGTCTATGGGCATTCGGGGAAAATTTTAACGGTCATAGTGTAAAATTAGACGAGCCATGAGAATCAGGAGACTTCGTGTAAAGAACTTCAAAAGCTTCAAAGAAATCGATATAGAACTGGAAAATCTCAATGTATTAATTGGTGCCAATGCATCTGGAAAGTCCAACTTTCTGGAAATTCTGGAATTTTTAAAAGATATATCCTCGATTGGGCTTGTAAATGCCATAGAAAAACATGGTGGTGCCAAGTACATTAAGAACTTTAACGCCAATCAAGAAGAAGAAATCGAAATTGGAATAGAGCTTGAAACAGAAACGAACGATAACGCAATTGAAATATTGGAGAAAACTGAAACCGGGCCATCAGCTATAATCTATGAGTACCAGGTTTCTTTTTCGATAAATCCGACGAATGGAAAATCAAACGTTTCCATCATTATGGAAAAGGTCTTGGAAAGAGGTGAAAAAACCTATGGTATAAAGGTTCAGAAGGGGGAATTACAATTCTTCGAGCAGAACTGGCTTTATAAATTTTTTTACAAAAGAATAATCGAAGAGAGAGTTAAACAAAAACCCGGTGATGTTACATTACTTGAACTCGGATTGTATGGTCTCACCGATGATTTGAAAAAATTTTTTTCTAATATCGCCATATACGAAATTCAACCTTTCTGGTCGAGAAGGCCAGTAGAATCCGGTAGTTCCGGAATAAGTGAATTGAGCAGAACCGGGGACAATCTTCCCATCATCCTGAAGAAAATACTCAGCAGGGAAAAAGATGCTCGAGCTTTTCACAGAATCCTGACGAGCCTATTACCCCATATCCAGGAAATTCAGGTTGAAAACTTCGAGAGCAAATACTTCATGCTTAATATAGAAGAAAGATTTTTCAAAGGAAGAAACATACCTGCCTTCCTCACTTCAGATGGTACCATAAGCATAATAGCCCTTGTCCTGGCCACATTCTTCTCTAACGCCAAAATAATCGGGCTCGAAGAACCCATGAAAAACGTTCATCCAGCATTAATTCCGAAAGTTATAAACCTCTTGAAGGATGCATCCAACCAAAAACAGATCTTCTTTACCACGCACAACCCGGAGACACTCCGGCATTTAGAACTGAGAAATATACTGGCTATAAAACGGGATAGAGATGGAAACTCCCATGCGGAGCGACTTTCGGATCGGGAAGATTTGAAAATTTTTCTACAGAACGAAATTGGCTTGGACGAATTGTTCGTGGAAAACCTGCTCACATGAGCTACGTTCGATTTCTTACATTTGTGGAAGGCTATACAGATGAGTTACTGTTAAAACATGTCCTGGCTCACCTCCTGAACTCATTACCGGAATGTACCGGCATCCATTACGATTTCAAGTTCATATGGTACGCATCCAAAAAACCAGACGATACTAATAAATATATACGTAGTCTCACGAGTATGATGAATCAAATACTGCTTATAGATTACCTGCTCATTTCTGATATAAACAGTTTTCCATGTATAACCGCAAAAAAGCAGGCCTTACAAAATCGCTTTCCTGCTCTCAGGAAACATAAAATCATTATTGTAATCAAGGAAATAGAAAGCTGGTATATGGCAGGAATTCCTTCGAACTTTGCTGAAAAATGGGGAATTAAACCTCATATTCTCTCCAGCACAGATGATATTAACAAGGAAGAGTTTTTAGAAATCATGGAGAATGTGGACGATTTCAAGAAGCTTAAATCTCACGTCGAAATTTACCAGGCAATAATAGAAGTGTTTGATATAGAAATCGCCTTGTCGAGGAACGAATCTTTCAGATACTTTTACAATAAGGTTCTTGTGCTTATCAAGAACCTGTGCCAGACGGCAAATAGTTTGTCTAATTCTTCTTAACTAATCCTGAAAATCGAAGGGCTCTCCGAACTTGCCCGTGAATACGAATTCCCTCAGGTCCCTTCGGGGCTTCTGGTTGAAGTCCTCTTTCGGATATCCGCATGCGAAAGCCATCAGCGGCTCGTACCCCTCCGGTATCTCGAAAATCTCCCGTGCCAGACTGGGGCTGAATCCACCCAT
>JAMOUL010000165.1 GCA_027062035.1 Candidatus Aminicenantota bacterium
GGGAACTCCTTATGAAGCTCCTGTTCTCGGATATCCTGAAATAATCAGGAGTCTTAATAGGCAAACGGTTATTAATTTCTGGAAAAATTTATATGCACCATCCAGAATGAAGGTGGTTATTATAGGAGATTTTTCCTTTGTGAAAATAAAGGGGGATCTGGAGAGGATATTTTCCTTTAAAAGGCCTGGAAAACCCGTTTCATTGCCCCTTGTTAATCCTGCATGGGGAAGGGATTTGTTGGTAAACGGAAAAATGAAAAGGGTGGATATTGCGTTAAATGCTCCATCTCCCTGTGTGAAGGGATCGGGTGTTTATGAAATAGTGGCGTCTATTTTGGGGCGTCGTATAGGAGAAAAGCTCGGTATTCCCCGGTATTTTTCTCAATACGAGAAGTATCGTGGGATTTCCTTCATACATTTTTATGGATTTCCTGTAAAGCCCATTTCCACTATGGAAGTGAAGGTTGCTATAAAGAATGCACTCAATGGTCATATCACTGAAGATGATGTACGCATGGCCATAAATGATTTTAGAAGTTCCAGAACCATGGTGGAGGAAAAGAAGATTCATCTGGCCAGAGAAGTAGGGGAGTGGGCAATTTTATGCAGCGAGCAGAGGAGAGAAGGGTTCTTAAAGGAAGTCTATGGTGCAAACCCTGAGAGGGTTAAATCTGCCTTTAAGAAAATAAACAGGGAGTTTGTCCTGATACAGGCCCCTGTCAACAAGAAGGTTTTCGATATAAAGGAACCCGGGATAAAGCAGGGAAAGCTTGAGAACGGTATAAGATATGCTCTTCTCGGATTGAATTCCGAAATTAAAGCATACCATCTTCTGTTTGAAGGAAGGGCGGTGAAGGAAGATTTCCCCGGCGAAGCCCATCTTCTTTTTAAAGCTCTGGAAATTCAGCATCGTTCCTCAATGGAAGAATCAGGGATTAATTTTCAATTCACTGATTATCCCTTTTTCCCCTTTGATGATTTCTATCTTAGCAAAGATTACTCATACATGAGGTTCGAGGGCAGAAAAGAGAAAGCAATAGAGCAGGCCATCTGTAGTGTGCTCTCCCGACCCCTTGACAGAAAAGCTTTTGAGAAGGCAAGGAAAAAGGTGCTCGGGGAACTCGGCTATCTTTCCACAAAAAGAAGCTGGGTAGCAGAGGAGATGTTGCGGGCAAAGCTTTTATCGCCACCGTACAGTTTTCCTCTATACGGAACTTCTATGGGAATATCCTCAGCTTCCTATGAGGACATAGAGGGTTTCAGAAGAAAATATTTTTCACCTTCAGGAATTATCTTTACCGGTTCAGGTAGCATGATTCCCTCCTGCCTTTCTTCTTTAAGGGAGAAAAAGGGTGATGTTTCTGAGGGGACATTGCCTCCACTTAAAATTATATCCAGGGTTAAAGGAGGCGTATTTGCCAGGGGGTGGAAGGTTAAATGGGACAGAGATTCCTACCCCGTTTATCTCCTGCTTGCTCATATTTTAAGGGACAGGATTGTGGAAGTGGTAAGGGAAAGGGAGGGCCTTGCATATTCCATTTCTTTGTCATTTCATCCATATTCGAACGGTGAAGGACTTTTGCTTCTTATAATTCCCACCACAAAGGAAGCGCTTCCCGGAGTTGCTTCAGCAGTGGATAGGGTGTTTTCTGGCTTTGATCCATCAAAGATCTCTGAGGGCGAATTTGAAAGATACAAAATTTCTCTGGGAGCAAGGGTGCTCAGATATGGAGAAAGGAAGATAAACAGGGCATTTTATATGGGATTGTACATGCATTACGGTTTTGGCCCTGTGTATATGTGGAAACTTCCGGGTATTATAGAGGCTATAAGTAAGGATTCAATCGTTGAAACTTATTCCAGACTTAAAAACCCGAAGGAAGTGATACTTTCAGGTAAACTCTGAGAGCTGTAGTTCGTATAACTAATCGATGAGAATATCAGGCTCGGAGACCATCGGACTTGCCCTTGATTCTTTAAGGAGAAATAAGCTCAGGACCTTCTTGACGCTTCTTGGAATCATAATAGCTGTGTCCACAATAATAGGAATAATAGGAACAATACAGGGACTTAATAATTATGTCGAGGAGAAGATAATTCCCTATGGAGCCTCTGATTTCACCGTTCAGAGGATGCCCGAATTTATAGGGTCCTGGAAGGATTATTTGAAGTTTTCCAAGAGAAAAAGATTTCCCCTTCGTTATTATTTCAGGATAAAGGAATTGTGTTCGTCGTGTGAGAAGGTGGCTGCTCAGGACGGTGCCTCTGCAGATGTTACCTACCGTGGGAAGACCCTTGAGGATGTAATAATTGTTGGAGAAACTTCCCTTTCAAGGGAGATCGGAGGAGTAAGGGATCTTTATGATGGACGCCCAATGACTGAAGAAGAAGCCATAAGCGGCGCTAAGGTAGCCACCATAGGATGGGATGTTAAGGAGGCTCTTTTCTCAGGCGTAGATCCCATCGGGAAGAGGATAAGAATAAGGGGAACGAGTTTTCGAATCATTGGAGTAGAGGCCAAAAAGGGTAAAATAATGGGCATTTCCCAGGATAATTTTGTGTATATACCTATAAAATCCTTTTATTCAATATTTAACAGGAAAAAGGATATAACAATAAAGGTGCACACATCATCTCCTGAAAAGATGGCCCAGGCCATGGAGGAGGTAAGAAGCATTCTGAGGTCACTGAGACATCTTTCTCCAAGAAAGGAAGATGATTTTGCCTTTAACACGTCGGAATCTTTAATAAAGGTTTATAAAGGGCTTACTTCCACCCTTTATGTGGCACTTATTATTATCTCATCCATCTCTCTTCTTGTGGGTGGCATCGTGGTAATGAATATAATGCTTGTTTCTGTAACAGAGCGCATACCTGAAATAGGGATAAGGAGAGCTGTGGGGGCGAGGAGGGCTGATATAATGGGGCAATTTTTGATTGAGGCCGTGTTTTTGACAAGCCTTGGGGGCATAATAGGCATCCTTCTGGGGTGGGGCCTGGTTTTCCTTATAAATAAATTTTCCCCTTTACCTGCAAGAATGGAGCTGTGGTTCGTTATCCTTGGTCTCGGAATTGCAGGGCTTACCGGCCTGATCTTTGGAATTTATCCAGCCTCAAAGGCGGCCTCACTTAATCCGGTCGAAGCTTTAAGGAGTGAGATGTGAAAAGGTTTACTTTATTATCTGAACTGTTTGGTACGGCTATTTCGTCGATAATGAGAAATAAATCCAGAACTTTTCTGACTGTTCTTGGAATAATAATAGGTGTAACGACGGTTATCGCAATGGTGGGAGTAACTGAAGGCATAAAGGTAAACTTCCAGCAACAGATGGATGTGCTGGGGTCAAATATGATTTATGTATCCAAGTTTGAACCAGGTATCAGATTCGGCAGGATGCCCAAGAAATTGAGAATGAGAAAAAATCTTACACTGGAAGACATGAAGGCTCTGGGAGAACTACCCTCAGTGGAAAGTGTGGTGGGACAGATTAAACTTATGGAGCAGGGTATTGTCAGGTCAAAATTCGCCACCACAACAGGGGTTATAGTGGTGGGGACCACAGCAGATTATCTTCATGTGGTCAGAGTTAACCTCCTGAACGGAAGGTTCTTTACGGAATCCGAGGAAAAGAGCAAAGCGAATGTTGCTGTCCTTGGAGCGGATACCGCCGCCACCCTTTTTCCCGGGGTTGATCCCATAGGTAAAAAGTTTCATATGGGAAATACAAGTTACCGCGTTATAGGGGTGATGGAGAAGATGGGAAGTTTCCTGGGACAGTCGAGGGATACCTATGTTATTTTGCCTATTTCCACAGTGTTTAAAAGATATCCTTCTGTAAAGAGAAGAATGTGGGGAGGTCTTACCATAATGGCAAGGCCAAAGAGTCCGGAACTTCTGGGTAAGGCTATGGACGAGATAACAGAGGTGCTCCGTATGAGGAGGAGGTTAAGGCCTCAGGATGATAATGACTTTGCCATATTTACCCAGGAATATATAAACAACCTGTTTTCTCAGCTCGTTTCAGGCGTATTTCTCGTGGGAATACTTATAGCCTCCATTTCTCTTCTTGTAGGAGGGATAGGGATAATGAATATTATGCTTGTCTCCCTGAGAGAACGAACTTCCGAGATAGGGCTTCGCAGAGCCATAGGCGCTAAACGCAAACACATTATGTTCCAGTTCGTTGTGGAGGCCGTTACCCTTTCCCTCGTGGGAGGATTGCTGGGCATGTTTTTTGGTTTTGCCCTTTCGTTTCTTGCCAAGGCTGCGGCTAATTTCCCTGCAGCAGTTACTCCGTTTGGAGTTTTACTCGGTGTGGGGGTATCCACACTTATAGGTCTCTTCTTCGGTATTTATCCTGCATGGAAGGCTGCCAACCTTAATCCTGTAGAAGCGTTAAGATACGAATAACCCGCAGGAAATTTTTATATCCCGTATTTAGCTTGTGAAAAAATTGACATGATATAATTTCTGCTCTACCATAAAACAGAGGAACCTAAATTAAGGAGGGAGCTCCTATGAAAAGAAGGATTTTAATTTTGGCTGTGTTTGGCCTTTTTTTGCTATTCCTTTTTGCCGCTGCTCCTGAAAAAGGTAAAGCTGAAGAGGGGGATTTTCCAGTTGCAAACTCCACTGCTGATCATCATAAATTTCAGGTTCTGAAGAAAAAGTTTAAAACAGCTCCGGAAGTAACGGAGGCATGTCTTACATGTCATACAGAAGCTTCTGCTCAGGTGATGAAAACAATCCATTGGACCTGGACATGTCCTAAATCAATAGAGGAAGGGAGAAAGCCCCTGGGGAAAGGGCACGCCATCAATAATTTTTGTATATCAGTTCTTTCCAATGAGGCAAGATGTACAAGCTGCCATGCCGGATATGGGTGGAAGGATAAGAATTTTGATTTTAAGAATCCCAGAAACGTTGACTGCCTTGTGTGTCATGATACCACCGGCACATACAGGAAGTTTCCCACGGATGCCGGGCATCCACCATACCAGGATAAGGTGTTCAAAGGAAAGGTTTTTAAGGCGGTAGACCTGAACTATGTAGCCCGGAATGTTGGACCTTCCAGCAGGAAAAATTGCGGTGCCTGCCATTTCTTTGGGGGAGGAGGAGATAATGTAAAGCACGGAGACCTTTCCTCCTGTCTCTATAATCCTTCCAGGGAGCTTGACGTTCACATGGCTGCGGATGGACCCAATTTTTCCTGTACAAAATGTCATGAAACAAAGGCACATGAAATTCCTGGAAGATGCTATGAGGTGCCTCCTGAGGCTCCTGATACCCTGGTTTTACCTGAAGATAAAGGTCCTACACTTACCTGTGAATCCTGTCATGGGAATTCCCCTCACGAAGAATTTATCCTTAATACACATACCCGTCGGGTTTCCTGCCAGACCTGTCATATTCCTGAGATAGCAAGGTGCAAACCCACTGAGCTTTACAGAGATTGGTCTCAGGCAGGAAAACTGGATGAGAATGGGAGGCCCTTTGTAAAGACAATTAGAAAAACCAGGAACGGAGTGGAGATCTATAACACCAACGAAGGTCTGGTGGTAGAAGCTGAAAATGTAATACCCAGTTACAGGTGGTATAACGGAGCGATGAAATATGTAAGAGCAGGAGATAAGCTTAAAGCAGAGGGAGTTATTATTATAAACAAACCCCTCGGTGGTCCGGAAGATCCCAAATCTAAAATTTACCCGTTTAAAGTGCATCGCGGAAAGCAACCTTTTGACCCTGTAAATAATATATTCATTACACCCAAGCTATTTGGCCCTAAGGGTTCAGGGGCCTTCTGGGCAGAACACAACTGGGAAAAATCCGCTAAAGCTGGAATGGAATATGCCGGTTTTCCATTCAGCGGAAAGATTACCTTTGTGGAGACCGAGACCTACTGGCCGATAAATCATGAAGTTGCCCCCAGGGAAAAGGCCCTTTCATGTGGGGAGTGCCATTCGAGGCACAGCAGGCTTGCAGGTATAACCGGAATATATCTTCCGGGAAGGGATTACAACAACCTGCTTGATACCCTGGGCTGGTTACTTGTAGTTTTAACCCTTGTGGGAATATTTATCCACGGCCTCGGAAGAATTTTTATACCCAAGAGGAAATAGGGAGGGAAACATGAAGGAAAGAAAAATATATTTATATTCCGGATTTGAAAGACTCTGGCACTGGCTGCAGGCTGGCTTCATAATAATGCTCCTTTTAACCGGTTTTGAAGTTCATGGGGTGTTCAAAATTTTCGGTTTCGAGGAAGCGCATCAATTGCATATAATCTTTGCCTGGAGCCTTATAGTATTGACAGTTATATCCATATGCTGGCACGTCTGGACGGGAAACTGGAAGCAGTATCTGCCAACTTTCAGGAAGGACAAATTGTTACCAATGATAAGGTTTTATATATGGGGAATTTTTCGTGGGGAGCCCCATCCAGGTCACAGGACAAAGGAAGAGAAGTTAAATCCTTTACAGCGAATAGTTTACTTTGGGATCCTATTTTTCCTTATCCCCTACCAGATTGTTACCGGACTACTCTATTATTATTTTCCCCACTGGGCAAAATGGGGTTTCGTGAGGATATTTGGACATACGGTTAAGTTTGTAGCTGTTTTACATACTATTGGAGCTTTTCTTTTCCTTGCATATGTTATAGGCCATATTTATTTGAGTACAACGGGTGAAACCTTTTTCTCATATATCTGGTCCATGATCACCGGCTGGGAGAAGGTTTCAGAAGAGGAGTGACAGGGTTTCCTTCTTGAATAGCCCAGAAATTTAGAATATAATATGTTTGTGAAAAGCTTAAAGAGGACACTGTTTATAGGGGGCTTTGTTTTAATAGATTTGCTTTTAGAAACCTTTCTTAAAGGCACCCCCCAGCCACTGAAGACCATAGCTGGAATAGTGTTTTTGGTCATTACCTTTTTTCTGGGAAGAAGAATACTATCGGAATATCAGACCGCAGGAATAATCTTTTCCATTCTGGCTGTGGTTGTTGCCTATTCTACCTTTTTGCACAGAACCGATTTATACTTCACATTCTGGTTTAATGTTCTCTTTGGTTTGCTCCTGGTCTCGATCCTTGCCTGCGTTTTTGCTCTAAAGCCAAAGTTTGACCTGGGATATATTTCCTTTCTAACGTTACACCTTTCAATAATTGTGGTGGCAGCCGGGTTTCTAATCAATGCCTATGGGATGAAGAAATGCTATTTTCCCCTTATAAAGGGAAAGACAATGAAGGAATGCCTTGTAATGGGTAACACAGAGGTTACGGAAAAAAAGACAGGATTTCCGTATCCAGTTACCCTAATAGATTTTAAAGTTGCTTATTACGAATCCGAGCCAGTTATTGGAGTTTTTTTGAGAACCGGTAAAAAATATAAGCTTATAAAAACCTTTCCTCTGAAAAAAAACAAAAGCGTTTTTGGATTGAAATTTAAGAGACTCGAAATCAAAAAAGTTAAACTTCCGGTCCTCTGGGGAGAAGGGAGGGAAGGAAGGTTCCCTTTAGGAAAGGTTTTCCTGGAACAGAACAGTGCGTGGACATTCTCTACAGGAGATCAATTTCCAGGGCTGGTAGGTGTTTCTTCAGAAAAGACCAGAGAATTTTATGTTCCCATTAAGGAGCAACCTATTGTGGTGGGAAAATCTTTCGTTGTTATTCCGGTGGAATTCTATCCCAATTTCAAGTACGACATAGTGGAGAAAAGAGCCTTCAGTGAGGGAAATGATCTGAAAAATCCAGCATTGAAATTAAGGATATTAACACCCGGTGGTGAGAAACAAACCTATATTTTTGCATCTTCGGGCAAACCTATTCATCTCGGTGGTTATTTAATTTCATACACAATGGATACCGGTGGACTTTCCTTTATAGCCCCTTATAAAACCTTTACCAGGAATGTGGTTTTTAGTTTTATAAAGGGGATTTTCGAAATCGATGGAGAGGAAGTGGTGCTTCTGCCAGAAGGGGAACCCTACTTCAGGGGAAAATTTGCCTACAGGTTGCTTTTGGTTCCTCCCCAGGAAAGGGAATACACCTCGATTTTAAAAGTGGAAGATACAACCTTCACCGTAAGGGTAAACCATCCCTTTAGATATAAGGGATATGTTTTCTATCAGAATAACTATAACCCTTCAAACCCTGATTTTTCAGGAATTATGGTTGTAAGGGAACCCGGGGAAAACGTGCTTTACTTTGGGTTTATCCTTATGGCACTGGGAGCCCTTCTTACTGTGGCCTACAGGAGGAAGAAATGGAATTGATCTATTATAGATTACTGAGCGAGGGCTCAATATACCTGATAGCGGTTTTTTCCTTTCTTATTGCAGGATTGTTTTACCTTTCTTCTATTGGTAAGAGAAGATTTAAAGTTCCCGCCAACTTATTTTTCCTGCTGGCCTTTCTAATGGTTAGCATTTACATCCTTAAGGCCTGGTTTGTCACAGGGCAACCACCCTTTAAAACCATGTTTCAATCCCTTGTTTTTCTGGTATGGAACATTTCACTGATTTATTTTGTCCTGGAAAAAACTGAAAACCTTTATTTCCTGGGCGGATTTGTCAGCCTTTTTAACCTGTTTATTTTGATTTTTTCCATGGTGTTTACAGATATAGTGAAAATCAATCTACCACCGGCACTTCAGTCCGTCTGGTTTATTCCCCACGTGGTTCTGTATTTTGCCGGTTATTCTTTCCTGTTTATAGGATTTTTGATGAGTGGCCTTTATCTCCTTTTCCCGGAGAGAAGGTATCTGGGGGAGGCCCACTGGAGTGGACAACTCTGGAAGGACTATGACATATTTTCATACAGGGCTATTGTATATGGTTTTATGTTCCTGACACTGGGTCTTTCTATAGGAGCCATATGGGCAAAGGGGGCATGGGGTTCATTCTGGAGCTGGGATCCGAAGGAAAACTGGGCACTTATAACATGGTTTGTTTATCTTACATATCTACATATGAGGTATGTAAGGAACTGGAAAGGAAAAAGGGCGGCAATTCTTTCTATTATAGGATTTGCAGTTGTGGTTATGACCTATATCGGTGTTAACTACCTGCCGTCTGCACAGAGCGCATTACATGCTTATCAATAAAAGGAGGGACTCATGTATAAAATTCTCTTTAATCGTCCCATTGCTTACAAAATCAAGCATATGAGGGTTAGAGCCCCATTTATCGCAAAGAAGCGAAAACCAGGGAATTTTATCATCCTTATCCCCGATGAAAACGGGGAAAGGATTCCTTTGACCCTGGTGGATTCTGACCCTGTGGAAGGAACCATTGACCTTATTTATCAGGAAGTTGGTACTTCCACCTACAAGCTGGGACTCAAAAAGGAAGGAGAGGAAATTTATCGTATTGTTGGACCGCTTGGTAAACCCACTCACATTGAAAAGTTCGGAACCGTTGTGGCCATTGGCGGTGGGGTTGGAATTGCTCCCCTTTATCCCATAGCAAAGGGAATGAAGGAAGCCGGAAACAAAATAGTTACCATCCTCGGAGCAAGATCCAGGGATCTGATAATTCTCGAA
>JAMOUL010000166.1 GCA_027062035.1 Candidatus Aminicenantota bacterium
ATTTAATCGACCTTCTGGACCTATCCAGTGCAACATCCTGAAGTAACTCTCCAACCCTGAAAAACAACATTACAGCTACGGCCTCTGGAAACTCCCCTATAGCAAATGCTCCGGTGGTAGCAATGGTTAACAGAAAATTCTCATCAAAGACCTTCCCACGGAAGATATTACTGATAGCCTTCCATACTATTTCCCTTGCTATAATGAAATAACTCAATAAAAATAAACCCAGCCTCCACCAGAATGGAAGTTTTAAGGCAATAGCTCCAGCATATACCAGAATTCCCACACCTATTGTTATTATTTCCTTTTTAAAATTTATTTCTTCTTCCGTGTGTTCTCCTGTATGGCAAATCTCACATTCCTCCTCAGGTTCTTTGTCAATCCTGTGCTTGTAGATTATTTTTTCTGGCATAATTCACCCCTCCATCAACGCCGTTTTTTATAATAGGGAGACCCATTATCCTTTTTTATAGCCTATTTATAACCCTTATAAGCTTATCCCTCACTTCCTCTGCCAGAGAACTCAATTGATTGTTTCCTATGGGCCCTATTGCCACCACAGGATCTAATACAGCGATTTCTATTTCGCCCTCTGCAACTTCGTGAACCACCACCTTACACGGCAACATTAATCCAGCTTTTGGTTCTTTCTGTAAAGATTTATAAGCAAAAGACGGATTACAGGCTCCAAATATAATGTAGTTTTCGAAATCTATATTTAACTTTTCTTTAAGTATTTTTTTTATATCGATCTTTGTCACCACACCAAATCCCTCCTTTTTCAATTCCTCAGCTGTCCTTAAAAGAGCCTCTTCAAAGGAAGTCATCATTCTTTTGCTGTAAAAATATTTCATATTTCCTCCTGTAATTTATACTATTTTAATCACAATTATTATGACAACAAAATGGACAAAAGTCAATCTTGCTGGTATATAATCTGTTTATGAAAATAAGGGAAATTAACGCCAGAACAATTCTACACAAAACCAAAATTCCGGGTCTGGACTTTTCCATTAACCCATATATAGGTTGCCAGCATGGGTGCATCTACTGCTACGCCAGCTACATGGCAGAATGGTCTGGTCATAACGAAAAATGGGGAGATTTTGTGGATGTAAAGATAAACGCACCGGAGCTTATCCGGAAAAAACTAAAAAGAATGAGAAAAAGGTCTGGCACCATAGGAATTGGCGTGACAACAGACCCTTATCAGCCTGTTGAGAAAAGGTACAGGATTACAAGGGGGATTCTGGAAGAGTTAAAGGAGACTGATTTCAGGATTTCCCTTCTTACCAAGTCACCCCTTATGCTGGAAGATTTCCATCTCATAAGTTCTTATGGCGAAAGGTTTCGCCTGGGGGTATCCATATCTGTTATAAGTTCTGAGCTGAAAAAATTTCTGGAACCCGGAGCCCCTGACCCTTTATCCCGACTGAAAGCTCTCAGTAAATTTACTTCAATAAATACCTTCGTATTTCTTTCTCCCCTGATCCCGGGATTTTCTGATAGTGAGGGGGAACTGGAGTTAATTTTTAAATATATCCATAAATATGGGATAAAGGATGTTCTGGTGGACAGGATGAGCCTTTATAGCAACGTAAAGACAACTTTCCTGAGGAGGGTTAAATTCAGCCATCCACTCAGATACAAGCGGGTCATGGAATATCAAAAGGCCAGATCACGGTATCTCCACAACGTAAAAAGAAGAATAGAGGAAATATCCAGCGCCTTCGGCATTTCTACCCGCTTTACATTCTGATCTCCGGCCCTGGGTACTCCTTTCCCTGTTTTCCACTTTCAAAAAGGTTAAAAAAAGAATATAATTCCAGAAATCCCTTAAGGAGGGAGCGTGAAAAAATCCGGATTTTCAAACAAAAAAATTACGGCAGGTGAAAAATGACCCAGGACAGATATACCGAAGTAACCGAAGAATCATGGTTCAAACGCCTTGGAAGTGCCTTCAAGGGTATCCTGTTTGGACTCCTCCTTATAGGAATATCCTTTGTATTACTCTTCTGGAACGAAGGAAGGGCGGTAAAAACAAGCAAAACACTTAAGGAAGGCAGTGGCATTGTGGTTCCTGTTGATCCTGAGAAGGCAAACCCTGAAAACAACGGAAAACTTGTTCATGTAACAGGAATGGCAAACACCAGTGAAACCCTTGAGGACCCTGTATTTTACGTTTCTGTAAATGCCATAAAACTAAAACGCAGCGTCGAGATGTACCAGTGGGAGGAATCTGTCAAGAGCAAGACCAAGAAAAAACTGGGAGGAGGTACAAAGACGGTAAAAACATATACCTACAGGAAGGTATGGTCAGACCAGATAATAGATTCGACCAGGTTCAAAAAACCTGAAACCCACAAAAATCCCTCAGAAATGCCCTATGAAACCAGAGAAACGGTGGCTGAGAATGTAACGCTGGGA
>JAMOUL010000167.1 GCA_027062035.1 Candidatus Aminicenantota bacterium
CCTGACATTTGAAAATACCTACGCCGCTGTGGAGGATAAAAACATGGTACCCTTTCCCAGAAACAAATGGGTGGCCTGGGAAAAGCTGGCCCGCGCTGCCACCAATTCCCCCTTTGTAATTCTTCCAGATACAGGGGAGATAAAGGAAATAATTCAGAATCATCTCCTCCATGGAAAAACTTATAAGAATTACCTTTACATTCACTTCGCAGAGGCATACGCAAACAGGGGAGCCTATGTCTTTTACCATGTTTACAACTGGGGCGACAAGAAGGAATGGGAAAAATGCGCCAAGGCCGCTGAGTTCCTCCTGGACCACCGGGCTCTCTACGAAAGCGAACCAGATAGAGCTGAAATAGCTGTGGTAGTACTCTGGAGCGAAGCTTTATACAGAAGAACCTTTTCTTATCTAGGTCTTGCTCAGGCCCTTGCCGAATCCAATATACCCTTTGACGTTATCTTTGGAGGCGGTGGAAAATACCTCAGGGATAGGCTTAACCGAGATGTCCTATCAGGTTACAGGATAATCTTCGTACCCAATGCCCTTAATATAACTGAAAACCAGAAGCTTGTTATCAAAAACTACGTAAAAAACGGAGGGATTGCCATTGTCTTCGATGGGGAAACCTTCGGACTCTCCGGTGAAGGAGCTTTTCCCTACGGGAAAGGTGCCTTTCTCCTTATCCCCACATGGGAGTATCAGGGGGAAGAATGGGATATAGGTAATCTTTACTTCCAGGGGTACGATGACTCTGTCCGGAAAACCATAGCAGACATAGTGGAAAAATTACTACCAGGAGCCTCTGTTCTCAGAAATACAGCCCGAAAGGTTGTAGCTTATCCATACTATTACAGCGCACACCGGACTGTGGTCATCCACCTTTTAAACTACGACCACAACCTGGAAACCGACGGTGTCACTCCTAAATCCGACCTTGTTCTCCGCATAAAGAAACCGGACTTTTTGAGCTCCGGGAACGCAATACTGCTCTCCCCGGATAGCGAGGAAACCATTTCCCTGGAAACCACCTATCATGATGACTTTGTGGAAATCAAAGTTCCCGGGCTGGAAGTTTATGCCCTTGTGGTTCTGGGTGGGAAGAGAGTCTCACCAAGAAGGTAATATTTTAGGGCGCGCTTTTAGAGAAATGAACTATTTTAATGCGATCCCCTTTTTCGTCTCATTTTCTCTTAAATACCTTGACTATTTGTAAATTTACCTTTAAATTTAAATCTGGAGGAGGAGTTTAAATGGCAAAAAAATTAAGTCTTCTTATAGTTCTGCTGGTCTTCCTATGCGGTCCTATAATGGCACAGGACAAAAGCTTTGGTCTGGGCATCATCCTTGGAGAACCCACCGGAATAAGCCTTAAATTGTGGACTGGAGAAAACAGCGCCATAGATGGAGCAGCAGCCTGGTCATTCAGGGAAAAGGGCTTCTTTCATATTCACTTTGACTACCTCTTCCACAACTTCAGCATGTTCAATGTCAAAAAGGGAAGGCTACCTTTCTATTACGGAATAGGGGGAAGGATAAGATTCGAAAATGAAACAAAATTTGGAATACGAATACCTCTGGGAATAGCCTATATCTTCGAAGAGGCTCCCTTCGACATTTTCCTTGAAATAGTCCCGCTCCTTAATCTAGTTCCTGATACGAAGTTTGACATAAACGCCTCCATTGGCTTCAGGTACTATTTCTAAGAAAGTCTGCCCGGGGCACGGAATCTTTCTGGGAACACCCCCTAAATATTCAACATTTACAAACTGTAAAACACAACAATAGTCTCTTTGTAAGACCATAAAACTTAATTTCTACTTCAATTCTGCAAGGGCGATTGCCCTTTCAAGGGCGACATCTCTGCCCTTTCGGATGTCCTCCACTGTGGGTTGAACCTTAACATCAGGGGCAATTCCGCGCCCCTCAAAGGGACTGCCATCCGGCATATATTCCCTTTTTGCGCCAATGGCTATGGAAATGTCTTTATTGAACTGATACATATACGGCTGGCCAGAGCTACCCATGGTATTTTCTCCCACTATAACAGCTCTTCCATTGTCCTTGAAGGGCACCACGAAATCCTCACAGGCAGAACCACACGCCCTATCCGCAAGGATAATCAGTTTTCCCCTAAATAGGGTTTTCTCCGGTTTTTGATAACGTGGAGTCCAGAGCAAATGGGAATCACCGAAGAATTCAGAAAACATCTCCAGTGCAGTCTTATAGTCCTCTGGCAATTGCTTTCCGAAAAATTTAAAAAACTCCTGATATGCCTTAAAAAGGGCAAAACTTACGGGCGTGGACTCTGACCAGAACCTGTATGGCCTGTCCTGAAGAGCATCAATAAGGTCTCCAGGAGTGGTTCCTCCCCCATTACCCCTGACATCCACGATAAGGACCCTGGCCTTGCTAAATTTTTTAACGAGC
>JAMOUL010000168.1 GCA_027062035.1 Candidatus Aminicenantota bacterium
TCTATCAGGAGTTTGCCAGAGCGCTTATTAAAGTGGGCGAAGGAAACTATAACGACCTTAGCAGGGTTCTTGGTTTAAAAATGGAAATAATTCCTCTGGTGGACCCTTCAACTCTGAAAATTGGAGATTTTTTGAAGGTAAGGGTTTTGTACAACGGAAAACCCCTCCCCTTTGTGCCGATCCATGCTACTTACGAAGGTTTCTCAACTGGGGATGATTATGCCTTTGCCACTGAAACTGACTCCAGGGGAGTAGCCAGAATAAGAATCATTCACTGGGGTAAATGGATGGTTAAAGCCCATCTCAAGAGACCGGCCGATGGAAAGCTTTCCGGGAAGTGCAGGATGATTTCAGTGGTTTCCACTCTAACTCTGGAGATAAGGTGATGAACAGGACAACCCAGAAGCTCTCCCCGAGCCTTGAGGATTACCTGGAAGCCGTTTATAGAATTTCCCTGAATGGAAAAATTCCAAGGGTTAAGGATATCTCCGCCTTCCTTAATGTTAAAACTCCATCCGTTGTGGGTGCCCTGAAAGCCCTTGAAAGAAGGGGACTGGTTGTACATGAGAAATATGGGTATATAGAGTTGACACCGGGGGGCAGGAGAGAGGCAGAAAGAATATATAAAACACATATGGTACTGAAACAGTTCTTTGAGGAGGTTCTCGGAGTTGAAAGTTCCATCGCTGAAGAGGACGCATGTACTATCGAACACTATTTGAATCAGGAAACCTTTGACAGGCTTGTTAAATTTCTGGAATTTATAGAAACATGTCCCAATCAGGTTCCTTTCTGGCTCAAGAGTTTCCACCATTATGTGGAAAAGGGCAAACGGCCTCCGGGATGTGGTGAAAAAAATAAAAAATTGAGCAATAAAGAATAAGTGGAGGAAAAAATGATAAGAAAGGTGCTTTTATTTGTTCTTTTCTCAACCGCTATTTCTGCAGAAATTCTTGGACTTTTCTGGCTTAATCCTTCGAGGGCAAAGCTGGTGGCAAAGGTTGTGGATGAGACCAGAGTCCCTGTAGAGGAGGCTACAGTGGTTGTTCCGGAGCTTTCCACTGTGGCCAGAACCAATAAAGATGGTATTTTTACCCTGGAATTTCCTTCAGACATTACTGTACACATACAGGTTTATAAGGAAGGGTTTTCAGATTACACCTCTCCACCAATCTTAATAAAAAAGGGAGCAAAGGTTCCCACAGTTTTTGTTTTGATAAAGGAGCTTTCTGAGCAGATAACCGTGACAGCTACCGCAAATAAGATGAAATTCGAGGATGTTCCGGTTAAAACCTACCTGATTTCTCATCAGGAGATAGAGGAGACCAAACCCATAAACCTGGCAGAAGCCCTGTCCTTTACAACCGGGGTAAGGGTGGAGACAGATTGCCAGAACTGTAATTATACCCAGGTAAGACTTAATGGCCTTGAAGGTAAATATTCACAGATTCTGGTGGATGGGCTTCCTGTGATTTCCTCCCTTGCCAGCGTGTACGGGCTGGAGCAAATCCCTTCAGAGATGATAGACAGAATAGAAGTTGTCAAAGGTGGAGCGTCTTCGCTTTACGGAAGTAACGCTATCGGTGGGGTAATAAACCTTATCTCGAAGGAACCGGATAAGAACAGTACAGTTCTCAGGCTGCAGAATGAGTCCATACTTGGTAAAGCGTTCTTTAAGCTCGGTTTAACCTCAAGCTTTGTTTCGAAGGATGGAAAGACAAAGGCCTTTCTCTTTGGCTCATACTATGATCGTCAGCCTGTGGATGTTAACGGAGATGGATTTTCGAACCTTGGAATTATGAAGGATACTTCCTTTGGGGGGAACATTTACCGTAACTTCCCTTCCATAAACGGAAAGTTAAAATTTTCCTTTGCCAGAATTCACGAATACAGGAGAGGTGGGGATAATCTCGATCTTCCTCCCCATGATGCCTTAATCTGTGAGATGGCAAGAACAGACAGGCTGGATTTTAATCTTTCCTGGGAACAGAGCTTCGGATCAGACCTGTTGAAGGTTTCCCTTTCTCAAACCTTTTTGAACCGCAACAGTTATTATGGTGCCAATAAAGACCCTAATGCTTATGGGGAGACATCCGATCCACTTTCCATCGCTCTTGTTCAGTATAGTTTACCTGTGGGTGGGCATATATTCACCTTTGGTGCCAGCTATCAGAGGGAACATTTGAAGGACGAGGCTCCTGCTTACAACAGGATTATAGACGATGAATATATAAACTATGGCCTCTTTCTACAGGATGATTTCTCCATTACAGAAGGGATAGACCTTCTTGTAGGCTCCAGATTTGACAAACACAGTAAGGTGGGAAAAATAATAGCCTCTCCAAGAATGAGTTTGCTGGTAAAACCTGTAAACGGTCTTTCACTCAGAACAACATTCTCCACCGGTTTCAGAGCTCCGCAGATC
>JAMOUL010000169.1 GCA_027062035.1 Candidatus Aminicenantota bacterium
CGCCATCCTCTTCATCGCATTGATTCCGGCAGTCCTCGCCATAAGCCTCCTCTTCCTGATAAAGGACACGCTCATAAAGGAGAGAAAGCACTTCAGGATTTCCCTCAAGGAAGTTCCGATGGGATTCTATCTATTCATGGCTCTGATTTCGATGGGAGCCATATCGGTGGGCTTCTATCTCCTGAAGGGGCACGAAGGTAAGATAATCGCCACCAACTATCTCATCTTCAACATAGTTTATGCAATTGCATCCCTCATCGGGGGAAGGATATACGACAGGTGGAACGGACTGGTATTCACCCTCCCCCTGTTCCTGATTATATCGGCGTCAGCAATGATTTACGGGAACAGCTTCCTGATTGCCACAGCCCTCTATGGAATCTTCTTCGGGCTCTTCGAAACCCTCCCCAAGGCCCACCTCGGACGCCGTCAGCAGATGAAGGGAACCCTCTTCGGGACGTACTTCCTGACAGTTGGAATAGCCATGTTCATCGGAAACCTGATAGCAGGAAGCGTATTCGGACAGGCTAATGCCACGGGTGCCTTCTACTTCTCCCTCGTGATGGGCATCGCTTCCCTCATAACCCTGCCTGTGGCTTTGAAATCTGACAGATAAGAAGGAAGGCAAGGGCGCTTATTCCCATGAGCAGAAGAAATAGAACGGAATGCTTCAAATTCCTGTACGCCTTCTGCACGCATTCGAATTTTTCACGGGCTATATGCGAATTCACATAAATCTGCTCCAGAAGATCCTCTCTTAACTGCTCCTCCTGATATGATTCCTCGAACGATTTATGGACTTATATTCCCTACCCAGATACTTCTGCGCATCCACCCTCGGAGAAACCGCCTTACGGAATAATTGAACGAATTTCCATTCGAACCAGAAGAATGCCAGAGCAAAAAGAACGAATACCAAGAACAGACAGCAAAATGGCACCCTCAATAAGCATTCGGGTTCTCTCAAAACCACATGGTAAATCAGCGTTGCAGCAAAGGGAACAAGGGCAAGATGGACGACAAGGAGCAGATTCATCTTACCATCCGCCCGCTCAATCTGATTCTGAACATACTCCAGATGCCGCCAGAGAAAATCAAGGTTCATGGCTCTTTGGGAGTTATTTTAATGGGTAACTGATAAATTTTATAAAAGCTTTCATCCTTACCCGGAATACAAAATCTTTGGATAGATAACTTAAATTTGCCTTCCAAAGGTGCTATTATCTCTTCAAGCTTAACCGCATCTACACAATTTTCATCATTGCAATACTTAAAATCAATTGCGCAAAGAAAAGGATTACCTTCATAAAACCTATCCGGAGCAGTTTTACAGTTTCGCGCTGCCTCCCAAGTAGCAGGAGCGATAAAACTTTTTTCATTTTCCCATTCCATAAATACTCCTTCACCAAATGCTGCTCCGATACGAACCAATGGACTTGAAAATATATTTGAAGCATATAAATAAAACAAATATTCAGTCAGCTCAAAAAATTCATTATTGTTACTGAAATATAAATAAGCGCCATCTCCAGTGTGTTGTAAAAACTCACAGCAATCGTTTCCTCGTTTAACTTGTAAATACCGAACATATAATTTTGTGATTAAATTGGCTGCATTAAACATAACAAAACCCACGTAGCCCGGTCTGTGTGTATCCATAAAATAGCCAGTCGAATTAATAAAATCTACAAAGACAGACCAGCCGCTGTAAGAGCTTTTTATTTTCAGTCCCAATGATTGTGATACGGTTTGTAATGAAAATGAGGTGGTAATTTCATATATTTTTATCTTGTGCAAAGGTAGTTCGGAAATTCGCGCAAGGAATATCCATAAATCCAAAATCCGCTCTATTAGATTCTCATAGCCAATATAATAAGGAATATCCATTACGTAGTAATCAAGATTTTTCATTAACTCCTGCAGATAGGAATTATCTAATTCTTCCAATATTACTATTTCCTTTCCTTTATTTTTGTCCAATAATTCTTCAAGTTCCTCGTTTAATTTACAATACTTTGTCATCCATTCCCAATCTTTTCCACCACTTTCACGAATTCTTCGCCCCTGTGGGCATAGTTGCGGAACATGTCGAAGCTGGATCCACCGGGGGAAAACAGGACGGGCTCCCCTTCCGATAATTCCAGAGCCTTCTCTACAGCTTCCTCCAGCGAATTCACGCATACGGGCTCGAAGCCAGCCCTCTTAAGGTCCTCACATATGACGCCGATTCCAATGAGATGGGTTACCCTCTTCTCTATCTCGTCCTTAAGGACGGTAAGGTCCAGTCTCTTCGTGAGTCCCGCCATTATCAGAACGCACTTCTCGAAGGTTCGAAGGGCGTGGAGCACAGCGTGGGGATTGGTGGCTTTGGAATCGTTGTAGAACTCGATTCCCCCGATTTCAGCCACTAACTGGAGACGGTG
>JAMOUL010000170.1 GCA_027062035.1 Candidatus Aminicenantota bacterium
ACTCTCCACGAACACAGGAAGGGGGACCTTACGGTTTCCCTCACCATCCTGCGATCCTTCTTCACCGACACGTGGACCCCATCGCCGGAAGATATCTTCTACGTGTTCAACTTCAACTACCGGTACCTCAATGTCCTCTGGATGCACGGACCCATAAGATACGAACAGGTTCTCAATCCGCAGAACCGGACCTACAGGGAGAGCAGTCTGTACATTTATTCTATCGCCGTCCCCTTCCGATGGAAGGGCTTGGATTTCCGCATTGGCATCTACAATATCTTCCCCCGCTCCCAGCCCGCCGACGAATTCTCCGCCATATACAGAGCCTTCCCCATCCCCATATTGAGCGTCAAGAAAGAGTTTTGAGCACTGATAAAAAGGACGCCGAAAGGCGTCCTATCCCTTCTAATACCAGATTATAACCATTCCAGGAGCGCCCCTTAAGCCACCACCACCCGGTTGAGCAGCATAATAATCATCAGAATAACCACCTATATTAATATATCCATGACCCCCTCTAGGAGCATTTCCACCTAACCTATCGCCAAAGACAGTATCTGAGTTAGGCATATATGCCCAAGTTCCCGCTCCGCCCTCTAAAGAAAATGGAGCATCCGAAGTACCCCCTATTCCTGCCTCACAATAGTCGTTATAATATCCACTACGATATTGTGCTCCTTCACCTCCAGTAGCCGTATAGCTCTGAGACCCGCATACAACTATAGTATTTCCTCCATCTCCTCCATTATATCCTCCGTAGTTCCCAACAGTAATGGCACAAGTCATTCCCGGAGTAACATCAATATATGCAAGTCCATAACCTCCAGCCCCTCCATAGCAAATCATATCTCCATCATATCCAAGATCAACAGTAACTCCACCTCCTCCACCGCCCCACAGTTCCACTTTTATTTTGTAAACCCCTTCTGGGACAGTCCATGTAAATGTTCCTGCCGAATCAAACACTACCATATGACTAAAATCCTGTGGAAGGGGATTTCCACCCTCTATCCACTCAGCACGAACGGAATCCCTGTACCCCAGCACCGACACCATTATACCAATGATGGACGCTATCACTAACCTTTTCATAACCTACCTCCTTTTTGGCACGACGACTTTCAAAGTCTTTTCCTCACTCCCATAACGGACATTAACCACATAAACTCCAGAAACGCTGGTTTTTATGCTTCTAATATATCTCCCGACATCCAGCACCAGTTCTTCATTACGTATCAACCTTCCAGCCGGATCGAAAATCCTTAAATTCACATGACCATGCTCAGGTACCCATATGACTAATCTGATACCTTCTCCTCCATGTTCCACAGCAACTCTGAATCCACTCGGAATATTCTCTAATACAGGAGTTACACATACAGTGTCAACGGAAAGGTACACGAAACCAGTCGTATCAGAACTTGCAGAAAATCCACCCACATAGCAGGAGCCCGCATCGAAACTCTGTAAAAAGGTCCTTTTCCATTTCGTGGAAAGAATCGCCCCGCTATCCACAATAGAGCCATCAGTTGCATAGACGTAAAGAGTTATCCATCCACCTGTATCCGGTACTGCAGAAAAACCCCGTATGCATTCATTGGGATTGAAACTTTGAACTTTTATTCCCTGCCATCCAGCCCTGAATATACTTGCACTGTCACCACTTTCGGATATGGCTCTCAGATATACATTACCAAGGCTGTCTGGTCCGTATGCCTCAATGGAAACAATACATTCATCTGGAGAAAATTCCTGCACATATATCCCATGCCAGTCAGTTTTGAAAATTTCTCCATACATAAGCATCATCAAAAGCATACCCGCACCTCCTTTTATGTTTTATTCTGCCAACTGGCTTTGATTTTTTACTCTTGAAATTCAAAGGTTCATTCAGAAGCTCTTGAACTAAATTGATATTTTGGGGGAAAGACTTAAAAGATTCTAAATCACTGGGTTGCCCCCCCCAATTTTTCAAATTGAAGGGTATAGGTGAAAGAGCCATCCCTGAGAGAGTTCCTGAGAACAAGACTCTGATACTTTTTCCCTGTAAAAAATTCCAACTTCACGGTATTTAATTTTATAGTCCCAAAAATTTCAGATGATTTCCCCGCAAACCTTTTCGACACAAAATCGGTTTTAAAGAATTTTCTTTCCTCATTTACAATCACTCTTCCCATAACCCCGAAACCTATTTTAATCATAAGTGTTGACGATTTATTAACACGCAAAATGTATGTAATAAAGCCCCTTTCTGCAATCAAACAACTTGCAGTGATTCCATCATACCATTCGTAAATAACAGCATTAAACTTATCCCATGATTTACCTGATGCCATTTCTCATAGGGACAATCGCAAGGCAGAACGCCTTCGGCGATTTCTACGAACTGGTATCCGACCCGTCAGAGAGAACGT
>JAMOUL010000171.1 GCA_027062035.1 Candidatus Aminicenantota bacterium
TCAACCACAGGAGCAATTACCCCATCTATCCCGAGAAGTTTCAGATCATACCCTATTGTGGAGCCGGCAAATTCTGCATAAATTGGAGAGCCTGTAGCCGCAAGGCCCATAGCGGAGGTAAAAGTGGATACATTCTCACCGAACTGACATACTACCCCCCCTTCCTGGTCGGTAAAGATCATGGGCGGAATTTTCGCAACGGAATGAATTTCATCTGTTAGTTCAGATACCTGCGCCAGCGTTTCTATATTTCTTGCAAATATATTAATAAAACCAATATTGTTTTCCTGGATAAAATCCCTGACTTCTTCAGAAAGTTTTTTCCCCTTAAATCCTATCATAAACATCTGGCCGATTTTTTCCCTGAGGTTCAAACCATTCAAAGTGTGAGGACGGTTCATGAGGCCTCCATTCAGGTGATGTTTAAGAGGAGAAATTTCTTTCCCTTTGAAAAGAAACTATCACAGGTGGATGCTAAAGTCAACGCGTACAAGCATGGTGGTAGAGACCGGAAGTCAGGAAAATAAATTTTAATAATGAACCTCGCTCATAAAGGTAAGATCCCCATTTGGATAAACTTTGACGCCCTTAAGTCCCTTTCTAAAAACTGCGACTGAGTCCGGATACCAGAGGGGAATGTAAATAACATCTCTTGCAGCTATTTTCTGTATGAGCGAATAGGCCCTTTTTCGCTCTTCGATGTTGTAAGTTCTCTCTGCCTCTTCTATTAGCCGATCCATCTCAGGATTTATATATCTCCCTCTGTTGGCACCGTTGGGAGGGATGGACCGGGAATGGAATATGTATCTGAAGATGTCCGGATCCGATATTCCAACCCACATAAGAAAGTAGAGCTGAAAATTTCCTTTAACAACCTGGGTATAGAAGGATGAAAATTCAGTGCACGTCACCTTGAGATTTATTCCTGTTTTCGATAGCTGATCTTTAAGGATCTGGGAGAGCTCCCTCGAAAGCCTTGTAGAAGCACATCTGAATTCCAGTGAAATTTTCCTGTATCCTGCGGTTCTGAGAAGTTTTACAGCCAGTTCGGGATTATAGGTAAAACTGAAGACATCAGGCTCATATGCCCATAAAAAGGGGGGAAGAACGGAATTGGCAGGGGCTGCAAACCCCCTCATGAGGTATTTAATTATTCTCTCCCTGTCGATGGAATACCCTATTGCAAGCCGGACCTCGCGTTTTTTCAGCAATGGGTCGTCGAAATTTATTCCTATGTATGCAAAGTTCCCTCCCCTTCCTCTTTTTATCTCAATTCCTTCCCTTCTTTTTAATTCTTCCAGAATATCAGGAGTAAAACCGTTTACCACTATGTCGATTCCTCCCCGTTCTATCTCCAGCGCTCTTGTGACTTCGTCGGGAATAATTCTTACTATTATCCCCTGGTTTCTGGCCAGGTTCTGGTAGGGATTTGGTCTGAGTATGTAGACCTCCTTTTCCCTTTTTGAAAGACAATATGCGCCACTGCATACCGGAGAATCCCCAAAGTCCTGACCCGCCCCTTCAGGAACAACCCCCAGGGTGGCATTTATTGGAAAGGAAGAATAAGGTTCTTTGAGGTGAAATACTGCGTTTTCTCCTTCTGCCTCCACCCTTTCAATCATCCACATGGCACCCTTGCGAATACTCCTTACCCTGCCAGATAGTATGGAATTAAAGGTATAAGCAACATCCTTTGCAGTTATTTTCCTTCCGTTCGAGAACTTTATTCCCTGTTTGAGTTTAAAAATGAACTTTTTATCCCCCTCCCTCCAGAATTTCTCTGCAAGATCGGGGATGAGTCTTCCGTTGATATCCCGTTTTAAAAGGCCTCGATAAAGCAGTTGATGCAACCTCTGGGAGACCTGATCAGTGCCTATTCTGGGGTCAAGGCTGGAAGGGGTATTTTCCAGCGCTATCGCGATTACGTTTCTGTTTTTTTGCTGCTCAGTGCATCCTGTGATGAGGAACGCAAGAAATATAATTATAAATGCTCTTTTCACTCTTCCGGGGTTATCTTATGATAATAGTCAAGGACATGAAGATGGTCTTCCTCTGAACAAAATTCCTTTGGTTCAGTCCCTGGAACAAAGGCTTCATCTATTGTATGGAGACAGAAGGGCATGGCGAGTTTCCCTGTGTAGGAATCTATTTTAACGAAAATGATATTTGGGGGAACCTGGAACTTCTCCACAGGCCTATCCTTGAAGTACTGCTCCATAAATTTTATCCACACAGGAAGAGCTGCCCTGGAACCTGTCTCATCCCTTCCAAGCGTTTTTTTAACATCAAAGCCCACCCACACTCCTGCTGTTATGGAAGGGGAAAATCCCACAAACCATGCATCGGTGTATTCATCGGTTGTTCCTGTTTTTCCGCCCACAGGCCTTTTCAAAACCCGGGCTCTCCATGCCGTTCCCCTTTGCACCACACCCTGGAGCATATATGTCATCTGGAAGGCTGTCTCAGGAGGAAGCACCACATGAACCTTTCTCCTGGAAACCTCCAGAATATTACCATAGCGGTCCTCTATTTTTCTTATAAAGTAAGGCTCTATTCTTGTTCCCTGATTTGGAAAAACTGTGAAAGCAGAGGTCATTTCTATAAGTTTAACCTCAAAGGAACCAAGGGCTATAGAAAGATAGGGTTTAAGCTTAGAGGTTATCCCGAACTTTTTAGCATATTCCACAACCTTTTCAGGGGTTATTGCCGCAACAAGTTTTGCTGTAACAACATTTCTACTCTCTTCAAGACCCCTTCTCAGAGTTACCCATCCCTTATAAACTTCATCGTAGTTTTTCGGTTCCCACACCTCTCCTGTCCACGGGTCCACAAAACTTACTGGTTCATCGATAATTATGGAAGCCGGAGTCCATCCGCTTTGAAGAGCAGCAGAATAAACAATGGGTTTAATTGTGGAACCGGTCTGGCGCATGGCCTGCATCGCCCGGTTGAACTGGCTTCTCTCAAAGGAATAGCCTCCAACCATGGCCTTTATTTCACCAGTTCTGTGGTCAATAGCTATAAATGCACCCTCTACAATGGGAATCTGGTCAAGGGATACCTTTATGTTGTTTTCCTCCTTCTTTTTCACTTTAACCTGTATTACGTCCCCCTTACGAAACAGTCTTGTTAAAGAACCAGTTCTTGTCCAGCGTGCATCCTTAAGGGTAAGGGTCGCAGTATAATTCCCTACCCTCACGAGGGCCTTCTTCCTTTCCACCGACAGGACGACTGCAGGATAAGTTTCTCCTTCGTAAATTCCAGTTTTCCATTCCTCTGCTTCGTATTTCTGAAGGTCTATGCCCTTTTTTAAAAGATTGATTTTTGGTCTTCTCCAGCCCTGTCTTTTGTCGAGTTCCTTTAGACCCTCCTTCAGAGCCTCCTCTGCTGCTTTTTCCATATTTATATTAAGCGTGGTATAAACCCTGAGGCCTCCTCTGTAGACAACATCTGATCCATATTTTTCAGCAATGTACTTTCTTACCTCTTCAATAAAATATGCTCCAATCTGCTGGGATTCCCGTTTGTGAATATCCACCACGCCAAGAGGGGCTTTAACTTCCTTTGCTGCTACCTCCTGTGTAATATATCCTTCCTTTGCCATGTTTATCAGTATGTAATTTCTGCGCTTCAAGAGTCGCTCCGGTGCTACATAAGGAGAAAGTCTGGCAGGAGATCTGGGTAAAGCTGCAAGGGTTGCTGCTTCATGAGGGGTCAGTTCCCAGACATGTTTTCCAAAATAAAAACGGGAGGCAGCCTCCACTCCGTAAATTCCGTGTCCCAGGTATATATTATTAAGGTAAAAGTTCAATATTTGATCCTTGGTATACTTTCTTTCGATCTGAATTGCCAGTAGAAGTTCCCTGATCTTTCTCTTCAGGGTTTTTTCCCTTGTAAGGAAGAGCATCCTGGCAAGCTGCTGGGTAATGGTGCTCGCACCCTGGACCTTTTTCCCCTTTTTAATGTCGATTATTATAGCCTTAATTATTCTTGGAATTGAAAAGCCAAAGTGATGGTAAAAGTCCCTGTCCTCTGCTGTGACAAATGCCTTTTTTACCACATCAGGTATTTTGTCCGAGGATACCACTATACGCTTTTCTATGGAAAAACCGCCTATAAGCGTTCCATCGTCTGCAAATACCTGGGTTGATTCCGATAGGTGAGTTCTTTCCAGTTCCTCTATCCTTGGAAGGTCCCTGTTATAGCTTAAAATCAGTCCAATTGTTACTCCGGCGATAATACCGGCTACTGCTACGATTACTACTTTCCATATATTTTTCATGGAAAATATTCTACCACTATGTTGACAACAACAGAAAATGCTTATATATTTTATTTTGTGAGAACACAAGGAGGTAGTTCTATGAAAAGAGTTACTAAATTAGCAGTCTTGGTAATAATTGGTGCCCTTCTATTGATACCAGGATGTAAACAGCTTGCCTGGAAAGACCATTTTAAGAGGGCAAATCAATACTATTCCAAGAAAGATTTTAAAAATGCAGCCATTGAGTATGAGAAAGCCCTTGAAATTAAACCCGACCTTCTACCCGCACATTTCTTTCTTGCTGCATCATATCAGGCTCTCTACAGACCTGCATATGATAATGAGTCATTCAGGGAAAGGTCTTCAAAAACCGTTTATGCAGTGGCTGTAGAACATGGAGTGGATAAAGAACTTGCCAGGAAACTTGCGGAGCTTAACACAAGACACAAACTGGAAGCTGCATATTATCTGTTGAAGGCAAAATGGTATGAACCCCTAAAAGGAGCTGATTTAAGAACAGATATGGGGTATAAAACAGACCTGAAAATTATAGGTAAAAATGTAAAACCTGGAAAACTGGTAGAGATATATCTTGATAAATTTAATAAAAGTCTTGAAGAGGTAAAGAACGAAGTTGCTGAAGAGGCAAAAAAAGCAGAGGAAGAGGCCAGGGCTGCTGCAGAACAGAAGGCAAAGGAAGAGGCAAAGAAGCCCAAGAAAAAGGTTTCTAAAAAGAAACCGTCCAAAAAAACTGCTAAAAAGGAAGAAAAACCGGAGAAGGAAACAACTCCTCCCGAAGAGGAAAAGCCTGTTGAGGTTACAAGGGAAGACATTGGATTTGCGATCAAGTATATTGAAAACAGACTCAGAATCTTAAAGGCCATTGAACATTTTACCTATTATATGAATAATGTGGATAATGAAGAGGATAAGAGGAAAGCCATTCAGGCACTTGCAGAAATCTACGATAGAATGAACGATTTTAAAAACGCAGAGAAATATTATCTTGAGTTTTTTGGCGAGAACCCCTCTGATCCACAGTATTATTACATCCTCGCTGAGTTCTATAACAAGTATGGACACTTTGATAAAGCTGAAGAATACTACAAGAAAAGAATCGAGCTTGATCCTACGGACCCCGAAGGATGGCTTTATCTTGCAAACTTTTATTCCAACCAGGTAAGAAGGCTTCCAAAGGAGAGTAAGAAAGAAATATTCCTTGAAGCCATCAAACTTATGGATAAATCAATAGCTGCCCACGAGAAGAGACTTGAGCTTATTCCGGAGCCTGTAATTGAGAACGGCGTAAAGGTTGTCAAGGTTAAACTTGAGGCTCTTCCCGAAGGCGTGGTCTTTCCGGAAAAGCTTAAGGAAAAAATCAGCTATAATCCCGATGAAAAGGTCCTTGTGTTCAGGGGAACAATGACTCCTCAGGAAAAGGAAGAGCTACTCAAACTTTCAGATGATCCGGCCTATAAGAAGGCAATAAACCTCCTCTATCTTGGCTCTAATAAGGAAAAGGCATATTACTATCTTGCAGTCGTTTGCTGGGCAAAGAGTTACAACATCAGAAGAGTAATGACCCTGGATGACAGGGTGGCTACCCTGAAGAAGGGATTGAAGGCCCTTGATAAAGCACTTGAAATAAATCCGGAATTTGCCAATGCCTACGTTTATAAAAACCTCATTTACAGACAATTCGCCAAGGTGAACCCATACAAGAAGAAGTACTATCTGAAACTTGCAGAAAAGGAAATGCAGAAATACAACGAAATTGTTAAGAAAAAACAGGCCAAAAAGAAAGCCCTGGAGAGCCTGACAAAAGATTAGAATGCTTGACAGGGAGTTCCTGAGGGACAACTTAGATTTAGTACAGCAGAAGCTCAGGGAAAGGGGGTACGACCTGGATCTTACCCCCTTCCTTGAGCTTGATAAAAGAAGAAGAGAGCTGATCAAGGAAATAGACGAACTTCGTAGAATAAGAAAAGAAAAATCCAAGGAATATGGGCAATTAAAATCTCAGGGAAAGGACGACCCGGCTCTAAGGGAAGAAACCAGGAAAATCGGGGATATAATAAAGGAAAAGGAGGCAAATCTTCGAAAGGTAGAGGTCGAACTGCATTATTTCCTTTTGAATATTCCGAATATACCCCACCCATCAGTACCTATCGGAGAGGATGAAAACGACAACGTAGAAGTAAGAAAATGGGGAAAGATAAGGGAGTTTGACTTTGAGCCACTGCCTCACTGGGAAATAGGTACAAGACTCGGACTTTTCGATTTTCCCAGGGCGACAAAAATTGTAGGGGCAAGATTTGCCCTTTCTTACGGAGACCTCGCAAGAATGGAAAGGGCCCTTATTGCTTTTATGATTGATCTTCACACCACCAAGGGATACATTGAAGTCCTTCCTCCTTTTATTGCAAACAGAGATTCCCTTCTTGGCACAGGAAATCTCCCAAAATTTGAAGAAGACCTCTTTAAAATAGAAGGAAGAGAATGGTATCTAATACCCACTGCTGAAGTTCCACTAACAAACATATACAGAAATGAAATCCTGAACGAAGCCGAGCTTCCCAAAAAATTTGTTGCCTACACTCCGTGTTTTAGAGCAGAGGCAGGAGCTGCAGGAAGAGACACCAGGGGTCTTATAAGACTTCATCAATTTAACAAGGTTGAGCTTATGATATATTCAAAACCGGAGGATTCATACAATATTCTGGAAGAGCTTACTGCTGATGCAGAGGATGTGTTAAAAAAACTGGAACTCCCATACAGGGTGGTGGCTCTCTGTACTGGTGATCTTGGATTCTCCTCTGCAAAAACCTATGATATAGAAGTATGGATGCCCAGTTATAACAAATATGTTGAGATTTCTTCCTGCTCCAATTTTGAAGCCTTTCAGGCAAGGCGTGCCAGCATAAAGTACAGAAGCCCTGATAAGAAAAAGCCAGAATTTGTACATACTTTGAACGGTTCAGGACTTGCAATTGGAAGAACAGTGGCAGCAATCCTGGAAAATTATCAGAATAAGGATGGAAGTATAACAATACCTGAAGTATTAAGGCCCTATTTTGCAGGCCAAAAAATTATAAAAAGTGGTAAAATATATTAATAAAATCCATGGAGGGATGGCCGAGCGGTTGAAGGCGGCGGTTTTGAAAACCGCTTTCCGGTTGACGCCGGAACGGGGGTTCGAATCCCTCTCCCTCCGCATAAACCAGGTATTACGGGATAAAAAATGAAAAAAATTACAAACATTGTCTTTTTCCTCAAAAATTTCCTCAATAAAAGAAGAACCGGCAGATTAATAGTAGATGAAGATAGGGTAAGAAGAGAACATTATTTTGTGGACTCGAGACTGGTTTATTCCATATCGAACTCTCCAGAGGAAAAATTCGGGGAGTTTCTTAAAATCTTTGGTGTTTATCTTCAGGACGATCTGGAAAAAATAATGCAGGGACAATACAAGGCAAGAATAGGAAAGAGACTTGTAGAACTTGGATTTATAGACGAAAAATTGCTTCAGCAAATCCTGCTTCACCAGACAAAGGAGATTTTTATATCCACAGTAAAGGCCTTTGATATTAAATATAAGTGGGAAGAAGGAAAACAAACTCCCAACCAGGCATTCAGTGCAGACCTTCCGCTTCTTCCCCTCATTCTTGAGGGCCTGAGGAGAGTGGAAGATTATGAAAGTATTCGGGTGGCTTTAAGGGGAGAATTGGAAGCTACAGTGGACTATAATCCAGAGCTACTGAGACACCTCAGTGAAATTGAACTTAAAATCTTCAATGCTATAAAAGGGGGAAAAACCCCTTCACCTTCTGATTTTAACCTCGAGAAGAATAAATTTAACAGAATCCTCTTTACCCTCCTTGCCCTTGGATTTATAAAAGTAAAAAAGGAAGAAGATGAATTGGCCGAGCTGGAAACTATTTACGGAAAGCTGGACAATGCCAATTACTGGGAAATATTAGGTGTTCAGGTGGGTGCTTCTACGGAAATTATCAAAAACTCGTATTATTCTCTTTCCAAAAAATTCCATCCTGACCGATTTTCCTCCCTTGGTAAGAAGGAAAAGGAAATGGCCTCCAGGGTATTCGAGCAGCTCACAAGGGCGTATGAAACCCTTACAAATCCCGAAAAGAGAAAAGAATACATAGAAAAGTTCAAACCCGCTGCTTCTGTGCTTAAAGAAGGTAGAGAAGAAAGGATTACTCCTGAGGAGAGATTCAAAGAAGGAAGAATAATGTATAACCGCAAAAAGTTTAAGGAAGCAGCCTATCTTTTCGATCTTGCTGTCCGGATGGAACCCCAGAGTTATAAGTACGTTTACTGGCTGGGTCTTGCTCTTTCGAAGCTACCTGGAAGGGAAAAGGAGGCAGAAGAAACGCTGCTGAAGGCTGCCGAACTTTCACCCTGGGACGCTCAGCCTTATGTGGTCCTTGCAACGATGTTTGCCAAAAGAGGACTTGTCTCAAAGGCTCTGAAGTTTCTGGATAAAGCCCTTTCCATTGATCCCACTCACCCCTCTGCCCTGAAGCTCAAAACCACACTGGAAGAAAAGACCAGGAAAAAGGGACTTTTTGGGTTCTTTAAAAAATAGTCTTTAACGATGGAGGAAATAGCTTCTGTAATAAAGAATAAATTTTTGCCTGAATCAAGGAGAGTGCTTGAGATCGGGTGTGGTTCATGTTCCCTGCTAAAGGAACTTTCGAATACTTATCCTGATATATATTTTTGTGGAATAGACCCTTACATTAGCAGCCTTGAAGAGAAGAATCTCTGTTTAAGACCAGAATACGCAGAAAATATAGATGCAATTCCTGGATGGTTTGACCTTATCTTCTCCATACATTCCTTTCATCACTTCTCGGAACCGACAACATTTCTTAGAAAGGCAGGCTTGAAGCTTTCTTCAAAGGGACAATTGCTCATTTTTGACTGGAGAAAGGGAGCCCGGACCGGAATCCCGGAAAATTATTTTTCTCTTGAAGAAATGAAAGGTTTTCTCTCCGGGGCAGGGCTAAAGATAGAAGAAGCCACAACGCAAGGAGATAACCTTCTTATTGTTGCCTCAAGGGAAAGTTTCATGGTCGCAGTGGCTACAGACGACGGGATTAATGTTACAACCCACATGTTCGGAAGAGCTGAATAT
>JAMOUL010000172.1 GCA_027062035.1 Candidatus Aminicenantota bacterium
GAAGTTTATGAAAGTTCTTAATAAGTTTAAGGGAATGGACCTGCGTAGTCTTGCGGAGGATGAAATAATAGAGGAATTAAAAAGGGATAACATGGTGAAGGAAGTAATTGTGAAAAAGGTATTCCCGCATACTCTAATAGTAAAGATTAAAGAAAGGAAGCCTGTGGCCTGCTATATTTCCAGCCGTGATCAATATACCATCGATAGTGACGGCAGGGCTTTTCTTAAAGGATGTATGGACGGGCTAATAGTTCTAAAGTCCTCTGAAGTTCCAATTGGGTTCCAGCTGGATTTTGTAAAGGACAAACATTATCTTGGCGATGATTGTGAGTGGGTTGATTTTGTCTCACCATTCTCCATTAACCTGAAATTTAAAGGCTTCAATTATACAGTGATGCTGCCAGTTGAAAATTTTGAGGATAAATACAGGGAGGCAAAACGGATATTGCCCCTTTTATCAGGGATTTATACTTTCTCCTACGCGGATTTCAGGGCGGAAAATAAAATTTACTTAGGAAGGAAAAAATGAGCACCTTTGCAGTGGTAGACCTTGGATCAAGGAAACTGGTGGTGGCGATTGCCAGACCAGGAAGAGAGGGAACCCTGGAAGTTCTGGCTGTCCAGAGGGAAAATTCCAGGGGAATGGGAAGAGGGGTCATCAAAAATCTGAGAGAGGTAAAACAGGCATTGAAGGCAGCTATAGAAATGGCGGAAAAGGATTCAGATTCCGTGGTTGAAGATATCTATCTCAACCTGAGTGGAGTAAATGCCGATATTCTCACAGCTCTTGGAAAGACCGTGGTGACAGGGGAATACATCACCAGAAAGGAAATTCTCCGGGCAATAGAAACAGCTAAAAGGATAACCATTCCTCAGCATAGAGAGATAATCCACGTTATGCCAACAAAATACATCGTGGATGATCAGGAGGTAGAGGAGCCGGAGGGAATGTTTGGAGCGGTGCTCCAGGTTCAGGTACAGATAATAACCCATCTCCTCACAGTGGTTAAAAACTTTGAAAACTGCGTGGAAGGAGCTGGTTTTTACCCCAAGGAAATGGTTCTAAATCAGGTGGCCGATATCTATGCACTTGTGACAAAGGAAGACAGGGAACTGGGGGTCATGCTTATAGACATAGGAGCCGAAACTACGGACGTGGCCCTTATATTGCAGAACGAAATTCACAGGATATTCTCCTATGAAATTGGAGGAAAGGACTTTACCAGCGATATAGCCATAGGATTGAACACATCGATGAAGGAAGCGGAAAGGATAAAGGTAAAATATGCAAGACTGTTTTCCGAGGGAGAAGAAGAACTAATCAAGGTTCCCCTCATGGATGGAGGGGAGAGGAACATCACTTCAAATGAGCTTTACAGCATAATCTTTCCAAGGGCAGAACAATTATTCACATGGATAAGAGAGGATATAGAGAGGGCGGGATGGGAACTACGGGCCACATCCGGAATAATTCTTACCGGTGGAGGGGCAATGCTTTCCGGACTCAAGGACTTCACCTCGGAATTTTTCAAAACAATGGTAAGGGTAGCCGGACCGGTTAATTTGAATAACATACTTAATTTAGATCAGGAATACACTTCTCCCGAGTACTCTACCTTTGTAGGGCTACTTAAATATGCCCAGGAAAGGGAAAGGTCAAATGGCAGGGGAGGACAGAGTATATTTCCTTCGATAAAAAATGTATTCAAAAATATATTCAAAAAAAATCCCAGGGGGTAAAAAATGGGAGAAAAAACAGCAATAAGTTTTGAGTTTGAGAGCGTCTCTTCCCCAAAAATAAAGGTTCTGGGGATAGGTGGGGGAGGATGTAACTCTGTGGACATGCTTATGGACGAAAAAATCAGCGGAATTGAATTAATCGCTGTAAACACTGACAAATATTCCCTCGAACGTTCCAGGGCTGAAATCAAGATCCAGATAGGGGAAACTGTTACAAGGGGAATGGGAACCGGCGGAGACCCGGACAAGGGAAGGGAATCTGCCCAGAAGGACTCTGATCGTGTGATGAAGGTCATAGAGGATACAGACATCCTTTTTATAGCTTCTGCCTTTGGCGGAGGAACCGGAACAGGAGCGACACCGGTCATAGCAGAACTTGCCAAAAAAAGCGGGATACTTACAATAGCGTTTATAATGATGCCCTTTGAATATGAGGGCCCCTCGGTTGTGGAAATCGCGGAAAAAGGCCTTGTGGAACTCAGGGATTATGTGGACAGTCTCATGGTGGTGCATAACTCCAGTGCATTGAATATGGAGCTTACCAAAACCCCCATAGAGGTTTTCAGAGAAATCAATAGAATTCTGCTCAATGCTGTGGTGGGTATAAGGGATATTATCTTTAATCCCGCCTATATAAAGCTTGACCTTTCTGATGTAAAGAACTATCTGTACGGAAAGGGTAAAACTCTTATAGGAGTGGGAGAAGCCGATGGAGAAAAGAAGGGGGAAGAGGCAATAAGAAGGGCAATAAATTCTCCTCTTCTTGAACAGGAATCTATTGCTGGAGCCAGGTCTGTACTACTACACGTAACCCATGGTCATGATACAACCATGAAGGAAATCCTGAGAATAATGGAGATCATAAGGGAAGAAGCCAGTGGAAAGATGGAAGATATAGATGTCAACCTGAAAACAGGGTTTTCCCTGAACGACGAATTTACCGGAAAAATAAGGACCACCGTGATTGCAACCGATTTTATTGAGGATGAGCTCGGGGAAACAGTTAAAGAAACAGAGGTGCTCGATAAAAGGACCGGAGAAAACCTCGGTGTTGAGGGTCCGGAACCTGTTCTACCCATGGACCCTGCAAAACCCAATGCAAAGGGAACTCCCTCCAGCGTCCCGACAATTAAGGGAGGCGAAGACTTCGAGCCTCCAGCCACAACAAGGAGAAAGGCTACAAGAAAACCTCCCTTCCTCACGAAAAAGGAAGAAGAGGAAAAGAAGGACATTCAGGCACGCTCAAGGAGCATTTTCCCTGCAAGCTTTGAAAAGTTCTTCGGGGAGGACGAATAAATATGAGGAAAAAGTTTAAATTCTCCCAGGTCATTACCCCCACCGGGAGAATGGGGAAAAGAGGGAAGGAAATGGACCATCTCCAGGTCTTTGAACCAGGAGAGATTCTGACGGAAAACGGAATGATTATAGAAGCAGGAGAAAAAACAGGCGATGCAGATTATACAGAGGAACATTTTGGGCTCATAGCAATTCCCGGCCTTGTAGATGCGCACAATCACCTTGTCTATGGAGGGAAGAGGGTGGAAGAATTCGAAATGAAACTCAGGGGTGTCTCCTACATGGAAATTGCCAGGGCAGGGGGTGGAATAAAGTCCACCGTTAAGGCAACAAGAGAGGCTTCCAGAGAAGAATTGCTGGCACAATCTCTCAGAAGAGCCTTTTATATGCTCAAGAACGGCACCACCGCATCTGAAGCAAAATCGGGCTATGGGCTTAACCTTGAGGATGAGATAAAACAGCTTGAAGTTGCGCGGGAACTTGGAGAAAAATTTCCAATGGATATAGTGCCGGTTTTCCTTGGTGGTCACGACATACCCCCTGACATGAAAAAGGAAGACTATCTGACCCTTCTGGAAAAGGAGGTCATTCCTGAAGTTGCAGGAAGAAAACTATCAAGATATTTTGATGCCTTCTGTGAAAGTGGGGTTTACGACACAACTGACATAGAGAGGATGTTCAGGGCAGCAAAGGACTACGGATTCAAGCTTCGTCTTCACACCGAGGAATTCACCCATATGGGAGGAATCCCCCTTGCAGTGGAATATGGAGCGGTATCTGTGGACCACATACTATTTGCAGATGAAAAGGATATAAAATTACTGGGAAGGTCTGAAACTGCTGCGGTTATTATGCCCACTGTCAGCTTCTTTCTCCGGATGGAAAAATATGCACCTGCCAGAAGAATTATAGATGAAGGAGGCCTGGTTGCCCTTGGCACAGATTTAAACCCGGGAAGTTCACCTGTGGAATCACTGTTTTTTGCGATGTGGTTCGCAGTTTTCAAACTCAACCTTACCATGGAGGAAACAATTACAGCTGCCACCATAAACTCTGCTCATGTGCTTGGGATAGCAGAAACCAACGGCACTCTTGAAAAGGGAAAGAAGGCAGATTTTATTGTCCTGGACGTAGAAGACTACAGGGAAATTTTCTACAGGCCTTCAGAAACTCACATAGTAAAGGTATACAAGGAAGGCAGGGAAGTATTCGGAATAGAACCCTATTTGCGGGAAATGGGCATGTAAGCTATTGTCCTGTTTTTCCCTGATTTCTTTGCTTCATAAAGGGCATTATCAGCCTGCTCAATGAGCTCATCCATTGAGGAAGCTGTTAATGGAAAACAGGATATGCCTGCGCTCACTGTAACCTTTATCAACTGATGAAACGCCTTTATTTCAACCCGTTCTATTTCCTCCCTTATCCTCTCGGTTAAATTTACAGCTCCTTCCACATCAGTGCCCGGAAGAAGAAGGGCAAATTCTTCACCCCCGTACCTCGCTGCTATGTCCTGGGTTCTTTTCTGGGAATTTATAATCTTTGCCACTTCCTTAAGTACAACATCTCCTGCAGGATGACCAAACCTGTCGTTTATGTGCTTAAAGTCATCAAGGTCCATCATAATAAAGGAAAGCAACCGCTCCTGTCTTCTGGCTATTTCGAACTGAAGTTTTAATTCATCCATAAAGAAGGCTTTGCTGAGCAGACCAGTAGTTCCATCATAAACAGCCATCTTATAGAGCCGCTTGAAAAATTGGGTGTCGTATTCGTCCTTATAATGGAACTTTATGATGGTCTCTCCCACCCGGATCTTATCCCCTGACATAAGGATTTTCTTGGAATTTATCCTTATCTCATTAACATAGGTTCCATTGGATGAGCCCACATCCTCTATCTCATAAAAACCTTCTTTAACAGGTCTTATCACACAATGGCGACGGGAAACCATTCGATCGGCAAGTTTAAAGGTTGCCTCCTTGCTTCTCCCGATAAGTACGGGCTCATCTCCCAGCTGTATTTCCTTCCCGAAATCGAAATTTGTTCCCCATATAACAGTTAAATATGGATAGGGACTTGCTAAAGGCCTGTTGTTCTCCATTCAAGATTTAATCTATCACTTTTGCTTCGCACGTTCAATGTATTTTAACTCCTGGGTATCTATTTTTATTACATCTCCCTTTTCTATAAAAAAGGGCACGGAAATCTTCAGTCCCGTCTCCAGAACAGCAGGCTTATTACTCGCTGCTGCAGTGGCTCCCTTGAGGTAAGGTTCTGTCTCCACAACTTCGAGCTCTACGGTCTTGGGCGGAATAACTCCCACTGGCTTTCCGTCGTGCATCTCTATTTCAAACTCCACATCGGGTTTTAGAAAATAAATGGAGTCTCCAATCATATCTTTATGTATTGGTATCTGTTCATAGGTTTCATTGTTCATAAAATAAAACAGGTCACCATCGTTGTAAATGTAGGTCATGGAAACCCTTTCAAGGTAGGCCTGTTCAATCTTTTCTCCTGATTGGAGCCTGAGCTCAATCTGTCTTCCATCCTTTAAACTCTTAAGCTTCAATTTAACAATGGCATACCCTCTTCCCTGGGTATGGTGAAAAACATCTGTAACCTTGTAGAGTTCTCCTTCGATTTTAAGGGTCATTCCCTTTTTCACCTGGGTGACTGGAATCATTTTTTACCTCCCCTTTGATTTTTATTACATTATCAAGCCTTTCTGCCTCTATTTTACCTGAAATTTTCTCATAGGCAAGGATGGCTGACCCTTCTCCTGTGAACACAAGCCTTCCATGGAAACGGTGCCCTTCAATGCACAAACAATCTGCCTTCAGATCATCTGCAAGTTTTCCGATAAGCAAAGAATACACCTTCATACCAACAGTAAACGGCGAGGAACATGAACATTCTGCTTTACCATAGGGCTTTAAAAAAAACAGTGATGTGTGCTCAGGTGGATGGGACAGGAGGTAGAATACTCCCCTCCATCCTTCCCTGTCATAGCGGTCCTTAACTATTTTGTACCCCTCCCCATAGATGAAGGAATAAATGCTTCGGAGGAAGTTACCGCTCTTATTATCTGGAAGTTTAAGCATGGAAAAGTCCATGGGAAATTCATCAATGCCAAAATATCTCAGGGTTACCAGGTTAGCATCCCCTTCGAGAACCGCGCTTGCTGCTATCACTTTATCATCGCACAGGCTGCCCTCAACAACGTTTTTAAACACATCGGGAAAATTCTGGGATTGTATGTAATGCCTCAACTCATGTACAAAGGCAAATTCCTGTTCCAGGGGTGGAAGATCCTCTATAATGTATATCCTGTCTCCCTCCTCTGGATTGAAAAATCCCACGGCACTTGTAAGCATCATCTTTATCTTCAGTTCATCGTACTGGCGGGCATTTTCTATAATCCCAAGGGCTTCGAGAATCCTGCCCTCCCTGCTCCTTTCGCCCTTGAGTATGGCCTGAAAGGCTTCCCTCTCTATAAAAACTACCCTGGGAGGAGTGGTGAATCTTAATCTTCCCTCCTCCTGAACCTTAGCTTCTATCTCCGCTATCTTCTTCGGGGAAAGCCCCAAAAGAAGGGTACAGACAAAAAAGAAAATCCAGACTTTTTTCATAGGAAAATTATATCAGGGGTAAAACTTCTGCTAAAAAATTAAGAACCCTAATTCGAATACAGGTATAATTTAAGAAATGGGAAAAATATGGCATCTTCCAGAAAACCTGAGGCTAAAAATAGCCGCAGGTGAAGTCATAGAGTCTCCTGCTTCTGTGGTAAAGGAGCTTATTGAAAACTCCATAGATGCAGGTGCCTCTTCAATAACAGTGGAAATAGAAGAGGGAGGATTGAGAAAAATTCTGGTGAGGGATAATGGGGAAGGAATATCACGGGAGGATCTACCCCTGGCTGTAGAAAGGTTTTCCACAAGCAAATTAAAGAGCGAAGAGGACCTGACTAAAATTCACACCCTTGGATTTCGCGGAGAAGCCCTTGCAAGCATATGTGCCATCAGCAAAATGAAAATAACCTCCAGGACAGAGGACGGAGAGGGCTCCTCAATCTCCTGCTCTGAGGGCAGGATAGGAGCACCAATCAGCGCACCTCACCCCAGAGGAACCACGGTGGAGGTAAGGGACCTCTTTTTTAACCTTCCCGCCAGGAAAAAATTTCTACCCTCTGTCTCCTCCCTGTTCCGGGAAATTTCAAAGGTATTTCAACATGCGGCCCTCAGTCGCCCGGATATTCACTTCACCTTAATAAAGGACGGAAGGGAGCTGGCGAACTATCCACCCTCCCGCTCTCTGAAAGAAAGAATAGCAACGGTTATGGGAAGGGAGTTTTTAGACACCCTCATGGAAATCAGGGCTCAGGCAGGGGTGTTTTCTCTAAGGGGATATGCATCCAGAAAGGGAATGGGCAGGGTAAGGCCAACACAGATATTCTTTCTTAATGCCAGGCCCATAAAAAACAGGGAATTGTCCATAGCCTTAAATAATGCCTATACAGGTCTGCTGGAAAAACCAAAACTCCCGGACGGAATAATTTTTATAGAGGCCCCTCCTGAAACCTACGACGTAAACGTCCATCCCTCCAAAAGAGAGGTTAAGTTCAGGGACAAAAAGGCAATCTTCCATGTATTTTCCTTAGCAGTCAGGGGATGGAAAACCGAACGAACCCCAGTATTCTCTGGAATCAGCGAGGTTCAAACCCAATATATTCCGGATCAAAGAGAAGTTCCCTCCTCACAGGCCCCTCCTATAACCTTTACCGAAGAACCAGGGGAGACGTTAACAGAGGAAAAGGTAAGAATTGTGGGACAGGTGAAGAATCTGTTCATAATAGCTGAGGATGATGAGTCCCTTTACCTTATAGACCAGCACAATGCCCAGGAAAGGGTAATTTACGAAAGACTGAGAAAGGAAGGCGGCGGCACAAATCCACTCCTCATCCCGGTAGTTCTTGACCTGAGAGAAGAGGATATAGGTCTCCTATCCGAAAAGGCAGAAGAGTTGAGGAGAGCCGGCTTTGATTTCGAGTTATTATCAGGAGGTAGCGTTATTATCAAGGGAATTCCTTCGGTCCTCCCTGAAGGAGAGGCGGAGGCGGCCTTTGTGGAAGCAATAAGGGGAAAGGAAAAGGTTCTGGCAACTATTTCCTGTAAGGCATCCGTCAAAAGAGGACAACCCCTTCCTTTTGAGCTCATGAAAACCATTGTTAAACAACTCTTTCAACTGGAAAATCCTGAATTATGCCCCCATGGAAGGCCTACAATGATAAAAATCTCATGGACAGAAGTTGCCAGACTTATAGGAAGAAAGGAAGTATAGTTTACTTAATTCTTCCCCTCGACTATTTCCTTTGTGTCCCGTGCGATCACCAGCTCTTCATTTGTGGGAATAACAAGAACTTCGACCCGGGAACCTTCCGCAGAAATTGACCCTTCCTTTCCTCTTATCATCCCTCTATTTTTCTCCCTATCGATTTTTATCCCGATAAAGTCCAGCCCCTCGCAGCTCTTTTCCCTTATTAACCAGGAATTTTCTCCTATTCCCGCGGTGAAAACGAGAACATCCAGGCCCTCCATGGCGGCTGCATATGCACCTATGTATTTTTTAACCATATAAGCATACATTGAAAGGGCCAGGATTGCCCGTTTATTTCCCTTCTCCGCAGCCTCTTCCAGGTCCCTCATGTCAGAGGAAATTCCGGATACGCCCAGCATCCCGCTTTTTTTGTTCAATAAATGGTCCACCTCAGTAAAGGAAAGCTTCATTTCACGCTGAATTGCAAGGGGAATGGCAGGATCAAGATTACCACATCTCGTTCCCATGTAAAGCCCCTCAAGAGGAGTATAACCCATTGTGGTATCCATTGACCTACCGAACTTTACTGCTGCCATTGAAGCTCCATTACCCAGATGAGCAGTTATAATCTTCAATTCTTCCTTCGGTCTTCCCAGGAGCTTTGCAGCTCTGTCAGAAACGTATCTGTGTGATGTACCATGAAAACCATATCTTCTTATCCTGTGTTGCTCATAAAGTTCATAGGGAAGGGCATACATATAACTGTAATCAGGCATGGTCTGATGAAATGCGGTATCAAAGACCGCTACCATTGGAACATGGGGAACTGCAGCTTTAGCGGCTTCAATTCCTGCAAGATTGGCGGGATTGTGGAGAGGTGCAAGAGGTATACATTCCTTTATCATTTCAATTACTTCATCGGTTATAAGAACGGATGATGTGAATTTCTCCCCTCCATGGACCACCCTGTGTCCAACTGCCCCCAGCTCTTCAACGTTCTTTAAGACTCCCAGTTCGGGATGGGTTATGTATTCGAGGATCAGGTCTATTGCTGCTCTATGGTCCTTA
>JAMOUL010000173.1 GCA_027062035.1 Candidatus Aminicenantota bacterium
TACGTCTTTGACGGCTAAAATTCTGAAATTTCCCTTTTTAATTTCCTCGAGGACCTCGTCCTTAAGGTTCAGGTCTTCTATGTTATCTTCCGGAATAATGACTCCGTTATCATTGAGACCCCTCATTTTGCATATTTCAAAGAAACCCTCTATTTTCTCGTTTACACCGCCTATTGGCTGAATTTCTCCCTTCTGATTTATAGAGCCTGTTACAGCGTAATTCTGTTTTATCGGTATTCCGGATATGGCTGAGATAAGGGCTACAAACTCCGCTGCAGATGCAGAGTCTCCGTCGATTTCAGAATAACTCTGTTCGAACACCAATCTGGCTGAGAGGGTAAGGGGAAAATCCCGGGCAAATTCGTGGACAAGAAGACCGTTGAGGATAAGCACTCCCTTTGTATGAATGGGTCCCGAAAGGGCAGCCTCCTTCTCAATGTCCACAATTCCTTCCTTTCCAGGTCCTACAGTGGCAGTGATCTTTATGGGTCTTCCAAAACTGAGACCGTCTATCTTTATATAGGTGAGTCCGTTTATCTGTCCTGTTCTTTTTTCCCTGGTTTCCACCTTTATAAGGCCCTTCTGGAACATTTCCCTGTCCTTTTTCTTAAACAGGGACGCCCTTGCTATCCTGGACTCTATGCTGTGTTTTACATCTTCTGCTTTTATCGCACTCCTCCCCATTTCCTTGGCATAGAAATCCGCTTCTGAAATAATTTCGATCATAAGTCCAAAATTGGTGCTGATCTTATCCCTTTCTCCTGCCACTCTGGAGGAAAACCTCAGAAGTTCCCGGAAACCTTCTCTGCTCAGGGGGAGTAATCCATTTTCCTTGCAGTACTTTTTGAAAAAGGAAGCGGTATGCTCAACGTTTTCCCTGTTTAGGTCCATGGTCCAGTCGAATTCCGCCTTTATGCGGAATACTTCCCTGAACTCAACATCGAGGTTGTAGAACAGGCTGTAGTGTGAATATGATCCTATGAGTATAACCTTTACGTTTATGGGAACGGGCATGGGTTTGAGGCTTTTTACCGATATGGGATTTAAAAGCGTTTCCAGGTCCTCTATTTGAACAGTTTCTGTTATCAGTGATTTTTTCAAGCTTCTCCAGACAAGAGGATTTACCAGGTCTTCAGCATGGATTATAAGAAATCCACCGTTGGCCCTTATAAGGGAGCCGGCCTTTATCATGGTGAAATCAGTGGTGTAGGTACCGTATATGGGCTCCCTTTCTATAGCGCCTATGAGGTTCTTATAGGTTGGATTGTTTTCTATTATTACCGGAGCACCCTTAAGTTCAGAGTTATCCACAGCAAGATTAATTGAATATAGCTTCTTTATCCCGTCAATCTCTTCCTGCTTTGTATTTTCTATATCCTCTATTCTTGAGAGAAAATCCTCTTTTGCTTCCTTTAAAAACTGTAAAACTGCCTGATTCCCCGAAAACTCCTTCGAAATATTTATAAATTCCTGTTCCCATCTACTGCTTACAGCGCTCTGCTTTGCGAGTTTCAGTTTTTTCTTGAATTCCCTGTCAATAGAGGCCTTCTGCCGTGAGATCCTTTCCAGAACTGTTTCAAGTTTTTCCCTTTCCTTTGCAATATGTTCCTTTTCTTCCTGGGGTAGCCTGGCGAATTCTTCAGGAGGAAGAGGTTTTCCGCCCTTCAGTGGAATTATGGCAAGTCCCTGCTGGGAAGGCTGTATGGAAAATCCCATTTTTTTGGCAGTCTCCTCTATTTCTCTTATAATCCGGGAATGCTGGCGGTTATATTCCTCCTGATGTTTCTCAAAGGTCTTTTTTAGCTCTTCTGAGTCCTTTATGTTCTGGACGAAGGAGACCATATTATCTATTGCTTCCTCCATTAGCTCCTTTAAGACCCGTCCCCTGCCAGTTTCAATAAAAATGGGAAGAGGGGAATAGGTATCGCGGAAGTTATTTACAAAGCAAAGGTCAGGGGGTGAAGACATACTGGAGGCTATGTTCATAAGATATGATTTTACTGCGGATGTTCTCCCTGTGCCTGGTTGGCCTGCAACGAAAATATTGAAACCTTTCTTCTTTATCCTTAGACCCACCTTAAGGGCCTGGAGAGCTTCTTCCTGTCCAATTATTTCCCTGTATTCCGGTATCCTTTCGAAGGATGGAGGAATGAGGTCCTCCGGAACCTTAAAATCAGCTTCTTCTGGCTTTACTTCCCTCAAGAAATACCCCCATTTTTCTGAACTTTTGATATCTTTTCTCCATCCTTTCTTCCGGACCCATTGCCTTCAGTTCCTTTAGATGCCTTTGTAGCACCCTGTCCACATTTTTATAGGCAATTTCCGGAAAGCTGTGGGCTCCACCAGGGGGTTCCGGGATTAGCTCGTCTGCTATTCCAAATTTATAAAGG
>JAMOUL010000174.1 GCA_027062035.1 Candidatus Aminicenantota bacterium
CTTAACTGAAGGAACCCATATGTTATAATTTTTCTAAATGAGGTTGCTGGCATTTCTTTTATCCCTCTCCTTTATTTTCCCGGCGGCCATTAGAAACGTGAATCTGGTAAACGGGAAAAATTACGCCAGGGTAATTATTCGGCTTTCTTCGCGGGTTAACTATAATGTGGGAAAAATCACCAGAGGAGGCAAAACCCTTCTCTATGTGGATATGTACGGTGCCTCTCCAGGCAGAGCAAAACCGCGATACTATTTTAAATCTGACCTTGTTGAGCTCATAAGGGTGGCTCGCCAGGATAGACGGAGAATGAGAGCCGTCATATATCTCAGGGAATCTTCAAATTATAAGGTTTTCTATCTACCATCTCCGCCGCGCATAGTCATTGACATTTATTCCAGGTCCAGGAAAAGGAAAGCGCCCCCGATGCATACCATGCCGGCGAAAAAGAGGATGAAAACAAAGGGCGAATTTCTGCTTTCCAGACAGCTTGGTCTCAAGATAAAGAAGATCGCCATTGACCCGGGACATGGGGGTAAGGACCCGGGGTGTTTGAATAAGAAGCTCGGACTCAAGGAAAAGGACCTCACCCTTGACATTGCAAAAACCCTGAAGGAACTCCTTGAAAATGAAGGTTATCAGGTAATACTTACAAGGGACAGGGATGTGTTCCTGAACCTCGAAGAACGCCCTGCAATTGCCAACAGCAAGGGAGCTGACCTGTTTATTTCAATACACGTTAACTGGTCCAGACATTCTGGAATCAGGGGAATAGAAACATTTTACCTGAATTTTGCAACAGACCCGGAGGCCGAGAGGGTGGCGGCCAAGGAAAACGAGGCCTCTTCCAGATCCCTTTCTCAACTTAAGGACATACTGAAAAAAATAGCCCTGAACGAAAAGATCAGGGAGTCAAAGGCACTTTCCCATTTTATACAGAGGGGTATGGTTCTGGAGATGAAGAAGTACTACAGGGATATAAACGATCTGGGGGTGAGGGGAGCCCCCTTCTTTGTTCTTATCGGTGCTGACATGCCGGCGACCCTTGTGGAAGTATCCTTTCTTTCCAACGAAGTGGAGGCACGGAGGCTTTCTGACCCTATCTACAGGGCCAGGATCGCCTACGGGATCTACCAGGGAATTGAGAATTTTGTGAAGTTTCTGGAGGGGAGATGAAGAGAAGAGATTTTATTAAAGCCGTAATTGCAGGGGCGGCGCTTCCACTGCTTAAGGGGAAAACTCCGGGTGATTTTAATGCTATTGAAGCCTATGGGGAGGATCCCTATAAGATAACCTGGAATAGCCTTAAGGCCTTTGGCCTTAAAAATGTAGCCTCCAGGGGAGACGTGGTTCTTGTTAAACCCAATATAGGATGGGATAGAAGACCTGAGCAGGCAGCCAATACCAACCCGATGGTGGTTAAGGCAATAATAGAGGCCGCCTATCAGGCAGGGGCCAAAAAGGTTCTTGTCCTTGATAATCCGTGCAATGCTGCCAAGAGAACATATTACAGGTCAGGAATAGCAAAGGTGGCCAGGGAGGCTGGAGCTCAGGTAATATTTCTGCGCGACAGTCATCTGGTAAATGAGAAGATAAATGGTGAATTCCTTAACGAATGGAAGGTCTATCGTCAGGCTCTTGAGGTGGACAGGATTATAGATGCGCCAATAGTAAAACATCACTCTCTGGCAAGGGCTACCATAGGGATGAAGAATCTTATGGGTCTTATAGGTGGACAGAGGGGATATCTGCACCGTCACATAGACACAGCAATTGTTGACCTGACCCAGTTTTTTAAACCTTCTCTTGTGGTGGTCGATGCATACAGGGTTCTCAAAGCCCATGGCCCCCAGGGCGGAAGCCTTAAGGACGTGGTATTGAAAAAAAAGGTTTTTGTTACCAGAGATATAGTAGCTGCAGATTACTGGGGAGCGAAGCTGCTCGGCCTTTCCCCGGAGCAGATGAAGTGGATCTTTGAAGGTGAAAAAAGAGGTCTGGGAAGGAAAGAGGCAAGGATTCTAAAAATATGAAGTACAGGATTCTCAGGTGGCTGAGGAGACTTTCTCAGCTCGGGTTCTTTGTGCTTTTCATTTACCTCTTCCTGAGGACTGGATTTTTTGGGGCCGATAGGGTTTCAGAGTGGATATCGGTTTTCTTTAGAAGTGATCTGTATTCAATTACCCTGGTGGCAATTGCCGTTAGAACCATTGCTGTTTTTTCAGTATTTTTCCTGGTCCTGTTTGTACTTTCCCTGGTACTTGGAAGAATTTTCTGTGGATGGATCTGCCCCATGGGCGCACTTCTCAGCTTCTTTTCCTGGATTTTCAGAGCCAGGAAGAGAAAATACAAAAAACCCCCTCTCAAATACAGGTACGTGGGGTTGCTGGTT
>JAMOUL010000175.1 GCA_027062035.1 Candidatus Aminicenantota bacterium
TCCCTTGATGGTTTTGAATTACAGAAATGGAGAAATTTAGATTTACCAGCCATTGATATTGCTACTTTCAAAAAGAAACTTTACATACTTACAAAGAATGGACTTTATAATTTAAATGGAGAAAAAATTTTAAATTTTAAAAATGGAAAGAAACTCATCGAAAGAAAAAATGGTCTTTATATATTGACTGAAAATTCCCTTATTAAATTCACCGAAGAGGAAAAAACTTCCCTCCCATTAAAATCAGACCCCCTTGAAACGAGAACCTTCGGGAAAAACATTGTAATTTTGACCAGAGATTCTATAGTTATCGTAAGTACCCCTGAATTTAAATCAAGGGAAATTTCCCTTCCCGGGTCCATAGACAGTTATGAAGTTTACAGTGAGGTAAAAACAAGGACCCTCTTTGACATGTATGAAAAGCAGGGATTACTTGTTACTCTTTCAGACTCAAAAAAGGGGAATTTCAAAGTTTCCCTTTTTGACTACAAGCAGGGCCATCTCCTGTGGACGAAGGAATTCCACAAAAAGGTAGCTGCAACAGGATTCTGGAATGGAAAGGTCTTTATAATTACAAATTTTACTTCCATTAGAATGGAGGAAAAATCCCACCTTTATCTGTATTCCCTTGATGGAAAACCCATTATTTCCGGGTTTGAGTTTGATTATCCAGTATCCAGAGCCTATCTTTTTCAGAAAAGAAAGTTTCTTATTTTAAATGGGAAGTACAAATTCTTTGAAATCTTTTATAAAAATTTACAGTATAGATATTCCATAGAATTCCCTTCCAACGATGCATACATATACAGGCTTAAATTTAAGGACATCGACGGAAACGGGGAAAAGGATATACTTGCCATTTCATTTTCAAACCTGCCTGCCAGGCAATTGAGATCTAAATGGGTGGCAGTTCTTCTATTGAAAATTAGAGAATCTCTCCAGAATATGGAGGAAAACTATCGTTCCTCCTTAAAACTGGAAAAAAAGTGGAAGCTATGGAAGGCTCTTGAATACAACGAAGCCTCCATGACCATAGCTCAGTTTCTGGCACCCGAAAGAATGCCTGAGCTCATCAAATCGCACAGGAGAATACTCAGAAAAATCTCAGCATGGTTGTACATAAAAAATTATCTGCCCTACTTTTTAATCGCTCTGGTTTTTTCCTTCCTGCTATATCTCATAATAAAGCTTTCTCTCAAGCTAAAAAGATCCGGAAACCCTCCTGATTACGTACTTGAAAAACTTTCGGGAAGCAACTTTACCCACCAGCTGCTTCACATCCTTCAACTTCTATTGAACACAGATGACGAAAAACTCGAAGAAAACTTTGAGAAATATAGAAAGGAACTGGAGGGTCTTTTAAGTTATTTCATGAACTTTAAGAAACATTTCATCTCTGCCTCACTGGATTGGGATGAATCCTTTAAACGGGTAAAAAAGGCTTTAAGAAAATTATTATGCGGAAGGATCAGCCGGGCTAAAATCGAAAAAGCTTACAATGCTGTGGAAGAACTTGCTGTAAAAATCCGTTCATTAAGGGGAAGCGTAATAGAAAATGCCCTGAAACCCGCAATTTCTTCCATTATACCCGAAGCAGAAAGGAGAGGAATTAAAGTTGATGTGGACCTTCAGGCTTCCTCAGGTACCTTTGGAGTTTTCTATCCAGAAAAATTACAGGAATTCAGAAACGCCTTCTATTCAATACTCCAGAACAGTGTGGAAGCCTTTGATGATTTTAAACCCGGAAATGAGGGACCCACCATAAGTATAAGCGCAGAGGAGAGTTTTTATCATCTATATATCGTAATTTCTGACAACGGTAAGGGAATGGATGAAAATACCCTCGCATTAATTTTTAACCCTGGATTCTCCACAAAAAGAAAAGACGGAGGATATGGGCTGGTGGGTGTGGATAAATTATTCAAAAAATGGGGGGAAATAGAGGTATATTCCCGCCCGGGAGAAGGAACAATTGTTAAAATTTACATGAGGATTAACAAATAACTGGCATGAATTTTGCATATTTTAATTTGTCATGAGAATTTATCTGGTTGATGATGATAATGTCTTTTCCCAGTTTCTAAGGGAAACTTTTCCGGACATTGAGTTCGAACATTTTATGGACGGATACAGTTTCTTTGCTGCAATGGAAAGGAAAAAACCGGACAGGGTCATAGTGGATCTGCACTTTGATAAGATACCGGAAGAAAGACTCATATCTCGAACCCCCGCACGGGAAGGACTCATTATCGCCAAAAGGGTAAAGGAAGCATATCCCGGGGTTCCCGTACTTCTCGTATCAAGGGTGGCTACTGCAGAAGATGTAAGGGAATTAAGACGACTCGGTATTCCCTTTCTCGATGGACTGGCTTCT
>JAMOUL010000176.1 GCA_027062035.1 Candidatus Aminicenantota bacterium
ATAAACAGCGCACCTTTGTTTTTTGCAATTCTATGCATTACAAGGGGAGCAATCCAGTTAACTCTGAAACATTCATCCTGGTGGTCCTCACAGTAATCTGTTCTGGAACATGCTGCCGTATTTATCAGTATATCAAAGTTAAGATTTCTCAAATAGTCCTCAAGATGAACATGGTCGTTAAGGTCAACGTTTTCTCTCCTCGGTGCGAGAACAGAAAAACCTCTTTCTATGAGTTCTTCATAAACCGATGAACCCAGTAGCCCTGTAGAACCAAAGAGCAATACCTTCATGTAATGAATAATAAGGCGAAAATCGGGAAAAACAAAGAAGGGGGCATATGCCCCCTTCTTCATCTATTATTTATCTTCTTCAAGAAATGGGTACCTGTAATCTATGGGGGGATTAAAAGTTTCCTTGATTGCCCTTACACTCGTCCACCTGAGGAGATTTAGTTTACTCCCAGCTTTGTCATTTGTTCCGGATGCTCTTGAACCGCCGAAGGGTTGCTGAGCAACCACTGCACCTGTAGGCTTATCGTTTATGTAGAAGTTTCCGGCTGCGTGTCTGAGTATCTTTTCAGCAAGTTCTATGGCATATCTATCAGTTGCAAATATGGAGCCTGTAAGCCCGTAAGGTGATGTCTCATCGCAAAGATGGAGCGTTTCTTCGTATTTATTGTCAGGATATACGTAAACTGTAAGTACAGGCCCGAAAATTTCTTCCTCCATAAGTTTGTGTTTAGGATTCTTTGTCAGAACAAGAGTGGGTTCAATGAAGTATCCGACAGAATCATCACATTTTCCACCGAATACAATCTCCGTTTCCGCATCCTCTTTTGCGATCTGGATATAGTTACAGATTTTGTCGAATGAAGGTTTATCGATAACAGCGGTTATGAAGTTTGTAAAGTCTTCTGGTCCGCCCATCTTCATTGTCTTTACTTCTTCAGACATAATTTCCTTAAGTTCATCCCACATGGATTCAGGGATGTAAGCCCTCGATGCAGCAGAGCATTTCTGTCCCTGATACTCATATGCGCCTCTTAAGAGGGCAGTTGCAACAGCCTTAACATCTGCAGACGGGTGAGCGAAGACAAAGTCCTTTCCACCCGTTTCACCCACTATTCTCGGATACGTTCTGTATTTGGAGATGTTCTGTCCGATGGTCTTCCACATGTACTGGAACGTTCTTGTTGAACCTGTGAAGTGAACTCCAGCAAAATAAGGATGCTCAAATACCTTTTTCCCTATCATTGAAGAATTACCGGGGATGAAATTAATTACACCGTCAGGCAGACCTGCTTCCTGTAAAATCTTCATAATAAAGTAATTGGAATATACAACAGTGGATGCGGGCTTCCAGAGAGCAACATTACCCATAAGCGCAGGAGCAGTAGGAAGGTTTCCGCCAATAGAGATGAAATTAAATGGTGGAACTGCAAAGATAAATCCTTCCAGTGGTCTGTATTCCAGCCTATTCCAGAATCCTGTGGGAGAAATGGGCTGCTCTCTGTATATTTCCCATGCATACCTTGCATTGAATCTCCAGAAGTCAATGAGTTCTGCAATATCAATTTCCGCCTGGAACGGGTTTTTGGAATGAACGAGCATTACCACAGCATCCATATAGTATCTGTATTTCTTCGAGAGAAGTTCAGCGGCCTTCATGAATACGGCAACTCTCTGATACCATGGCATTGCCTGCCACTCTTTCCATCCTTCGAGGGCAGATTCAATTGCCATTTCAATCTCTTTTTCACCGGCTTTGTGGTATCTACCAATTACCTTTCCATGTTCATGCGGAAGGCGACACTCTCCGAAATCTCCGGTTTTAACCTCTTTACCACCTATTATAAGAGGTATTTCAACAACTTCACTTCTTATTTTCTCTATTTCCCTCTTTACCTCGGTTCTTTCTTTTGTTCCGGGTGCAAAAGAAAGTATAGGTTCGTTTTTAGGAAATGGAACCTCGAAAACTTTGCCCATTATTAATCCTCCTTTTTATTCTCGCCAAAATCAAGGCCAAATTTGATTCCCTGAGCAAGAGGAAGGTCATCGCCCCAATTTATTGTAACTGTCTGTCTTCTCATATATCCTTTCCATGCATCAGAACCAGATTCTCTTCCGCCTCCTGTTTCTTTCTCTCCTCCAAATGCTCCGCCGATTTCTGCTCCTGAGGTACTTGTGTTCACGTTGGCAATTCCACAATCAGAGCCTGATGCTGAGAGGAACTTCTCCTCGTACTTCAGATTATTCGTGAATATTGCAGAGGAAAGCCCCTGTGGTACTGAGTTATGTATTTTAATGGCCTCATCGATATTTTTTATTTTAATAACATAAAGAATCGGTGCAAATGTTTCTCTCTTAAC